>JAIOSI010000216.1 GCA_021107695.1 bacterium | reverse complement strand
GTAAAGGGTTATTTTAGCGACTACTACAAACCTGTGTTTAGTCAGTTTCGCACAGACAAAATATGTGTTACACTGTTTTTGGGTTTTTGACTGATATAATTGTGTTTCAATCCGACGACAGCTGCCAACGAGTTATGCTACTCTTGCCCTTGTCCTCGATACCTCAGTGGGGCCTTTGTAAGGGGCTTTGAACAAGGGGGTAACATCCATAATCTCAATCCGTCGCGTCAACAGCCCGCCGGAGGCAGGTGATGAAAAGGACAAAGGTCGAGCTTCAGCATATCCGTGAAAGCGTCGTGAAGATTGCGGTTAACTTCTGCAACCTCTCCCGGCAGATCCTTCACTATGCCAACCTTGGGACCCCCCGCGCCGACTTCCTGAGCAAAATCTCCCTGATGCTCCTGGACTTCTCCAACTGCGACGAGGTTGAATGGCGGGTTAAGGACGGAGAGCTGCACTACCGCTGGGAGAGTAATCAGAGTAACGGCGGAAGACAATTCTGCGAGAAGCTCTCACCGGTGCAGAGGTTCGGTAAAGACACAATCCCTTGCCTCGATAATGATTCGATTAAGGAACGGCTCTGTCGAGCCGTGATGTGCCGTGATCTGGAGCATTCGCCGAAGTGCATCAGCCTTGGCGGCAGCTTCTGGACAAACACCCACGAAGAAGCCCTGAACTATCCATCAACCTTTGATAGCCTAACCCCTGACGAGGTTCGCACCCTGACCGACGGCTACCAATCCGTGGTTTATCTGCCCTTTGGAATAGATAAAGATAACCACTGTCTGCTCATACTAAAGAATAGACAGAGGGACTTCTTTACAAAATCAATGATCGAGTTTTATGAGGGGTTGGTAAAGACCCTCGGAGCAGCGATAAGCGATCGCCGCGCGCAGTACAATCTTCGCGAGCGAATCAAAGAGCTTAAATGCCTGTACGGAATCAACGAACTTGCCCAGAATAACCCGTCCCTTGACGATCTGCTACAGGGGATCGTCGAACTGATGCCACCCGCCTGGCAGTATCCGGACATAGCCTCCGCCCGCCTGTTTGTGGATGAGCAGGTTTACGTCAGCCAGAACTTTGAGGGTGGGGAGTTTTCGTTACGAGCCGAAATCAGGCATGGCGAAAAGCGAAAAGGCTTTGTGGAGCTTGTCTATAAAAGCGAACAGGACGACCTGGAAGCGACCATCTTCCTCGAAGAGGAACGGCACCTGATTGACAACATCGCCCGGCACATCTCACTGATGCTGGAGAGGCGGCAGGCAGAGCAGGAGAAGCACAACCTCGAAGAACAGCTCAGGCATGCCGACAGGCTGGCAGCCATCGGACAACTGGGAGCTGGTGTCGCTCACGAGCTTAACGAACCCCTTACCGCGATCCTGGGGTTTGCTCAACTGATCAGAAAGACCCCCGACCTGCCTGCTGAGATTGATTCAGATGTCGAACACATCGTCAACTCCTCCCTTCACGCTCGCGAGATAGTCAAGAAGCTGCTCATCTTCAGTCGTCAGATGCCCACCACAATGACAGATGTTGATCTGACCCGGGTTGTACAGGATGGGCTATACTTCCTGGAATCCCGCTGCAAGAAACAGGGGATCAAGGTCATAAGAAGGTTGACTACAGGTTTGCCGATGATTGACGCCGATCCGTCACAGCTTCAGCAGGTGCTGGTGAACCTCATTGTGAACGCAAACCATGCTATGGCTGATGGAGGAAAGCTAACCATCAGCACCTACTCCGATTCCGACCACGTTTATTTAGACGTCAGTGATACCGGAGTTGGCATGTCCGAGGAAACCATAAGGAAAGTATTCATCCCCTTCTTCACCACAAAGGATGTTGGTCAGGGAACGGGTCTGGGGCTTTCGGTGGTTCACGGCATCGTAACCTCCTTTGGGGGGCATATTGACGTTAAGAGCGAGCCTGGAAAGGGAAGCAGCTTTATCATTGCCTTTCCGATACCTGCGGAACGATGCGTTGCATCACAAGACTGAGCTCCGGTCAGAAAAGCGGGACTTGATACATGAGCGAGAGCAAAATCCTTGTTGTTGACGATTCAAAAGAAACCCTGGAGCTGCTTCGGCGCAATCTCACAGGCGCGGGGTTCAAGGTGTTTACCGCCTGCAGCGTTGCCGAGGCTATAAGGCTTCTCGATCGCACCGCCGTAAGCCTGATAATCACCGATCTGAGGATGCCCAATGTTTCCGGGCTGGAGCTGGTGCGCCATGTCCGCGAAAACTATCCCGATACCGAGGTAATGATGATCACCGGTTACGCGACGGTTGAGGGAGCGGTGGAGGCGGTAAAGTCCGGAGCTGAAGAGTATCTACCAAAACCCTTCACCGAAGAGGAACTTTTCGCCGCCGTAAAACGCTCTCTGGAAAAGCTGTCGTTACGACGGGCAGTGTTAAACCGACAAAAGATCATCTCCTACAAAGACTTTGGGATTATTGGCGAATCCAAAGCCATCAAGAAGGTATTCAAATCAATCGTAAAGTCCGCCAGCACCTCGGCTACTGTGCTTATTGCCGGTGAGTCAGGAACCGGCAAGGAGCTTGTCGCGCGGGCGATTCACTATCACGGCTCAAGGGCGCAGGCCGCCTTTGTTCCGGTCAACTGCGGTAGTATCCCGGAAGGACTTCTGGAGAGCGAACTCTTCGGCTACGTAAAGGGAGCCTTTACCGGTGCCACCCAATCACGAGCCGGTTACTTTCAGACCGCCGAGGGCGGGACGATCTTCCTCGATGAGATCGGTGAAACAACCATGGCGATGCAGGTGAAGCTGTTAAGGGTCCTCCAGGAGAAAGAGGTTACGATGGTCGGCTCGTCCAAGAGCCGAAAGATTGATATTCGTGTCCTTGTCGCCACAAATAAGAACCTGAAGTCATTGGTGGACAAAGGACACTTCCGTGATGATCTCTATTACCGACTAAACGTGATCAATATTGATCTGCCGCCACTCAGGGAGCGTGGAGAGGATGTGCTTTTGCTGCTCCGTCACTTCGTCAATAAATACGCGGAGGAACTGGACAGGGCGGAGCTGGAGTTTACCGACCGGGCACTCCGAGCCTTGGTGAACTATGGCTGGCCAGGTAACATTCGTGAGCTGGAGAATCTGGTAGACAGTCTGATGGTGATGACGGAAGGCGATACGCTGGATGTCTCCGACCTGCCATCTCACATGCGATATTACGTTACGGGGGGCGGAGGGTTGAATCGTACTTTGGCGGAGATCGAGGCCGAATACATTCAACATGTACTCGCAGAGGTGAACCAGAATAAAACCAGAGCAGCGGAAATATTGGGGATCGATCGCAAAACTCTCCGTACCAAACTCAACGGTTATCGCGAGGGAAGTGGAAAAAGCGGGGAATAATTCCCCAGTGGTGAGTTTCTCCCCGCCTAATCGACTGCTAGAAAAAACTACAAACCGTCCTCTGGGCGGTTTTTTTCACTGATCTTGATGTCGTAGGGGCGGACCTGTGTGTCCGCCGCATATTAACTGGGAGGGCGCACACGCAGGTGCGCCCTTACAAACCCTTACACGAACAGTCTGTAGAGGCACGGCGTGCTGTGTCCAGGATTTGCGGGGAGGTACACATCAAATAGCAATCACGCTCACGCTAAAAATCATTCGTATTGTATCACCTTGATATTATGTTAGTTACGCCATAGTCAAGAAAAGTTGGCACGACTCTTGCTCTATATAAATGCGAAACAGAAGCTCTGCGTGATCTCCAGGTAACCCCATGCAGAAAAACAGTAGGAGTAACAATGGCTGGTAAAGCGAAGGTTGATAAGCTAAAAGCGAAAGATCCGGTAACCAGCGTTCCTGTCGTAAAACAGGAATCAGAAATCGAGAAAGGACTCTGCGCTACCTGTTTACACGAAGCTTACTGCACCTTCCCGCGCCAGTTAAACCACCCGGTGCGCGAGTGTGGTGAGTTCGAGGGCTTGGAACAACGAGATGTGATTGCTGAGAAAGTAACTGCTATTTTGCTGAAGGACACAGAGGTTCTCTGCCGCATCTATGACGGCGAAGAGGACGAAGAAGAGGCGGATGTTTCAAGCACCCGCCCCAAAGAAAGAGGAGAAACAGTGGATACCCTGACCCCCAACGTTGCAGAAAAAGACATCACCAGAACTCCAAGTAAAGTCATGGTTCCGCACGGCCTGTGCGTAACCTGCAAGAACGTCGTTGACTGTGTCTTCCCCCGCGAGGAAGGTAAGGCGATCCGCTTCTGTGAAGAGTTCGATGGCGAGGTAAAGACTGAGAGCAAGGTTGCGAAGCCTGTTGCAACGAAGCCTGTTCTCAATGAGGCCAAGGGTCTCTGCCGCACCTGCGAGAGCTTTGCCACCTGTGTCTTCCCCAAGTCCGAGGCTGGTGTCTGGCACTGCGAGGAGTACAAGTAGAACTAGAAGTTAGGCTGCGTTTTTCTTGAAGGGATTGAGCGTAGCCAGCGGGGTTGGTTTTCCAGCCCCGCTTTTCTATTCCAGAAAGAAGCCCTCGTGAACTATAAAAAGAGACCCCTCAGTTGAAGGGTCTCTTTTGTGTAACCACTCTTGCTGGAACTAGGGGTAGATTCCACGCAGGCGGGTAGCATCGGCTACTCGCTGGATGGCGAAGATGTAGGCGGCATCACGCATCGAGATATTCCGCTCCTCCGCCAGGACGTAAACCTTGTCAATGTTCTGGTTCATCAGGGCAGAAAGTTTGTTGTTAACTTCCCTTTCCGTCCAGAACAGGAAGGCCAGCCCCTGAATCCACTCGAAGTAGCTCACGATCACACCACCGGCGTTGGCGAGGAAGTCCGGAGCAACCAGGATTCCCTTTTCAACGAAGTGCTTGTCGGCTTCGGGGGTTGTTGGTCCGTTGGCACCCTCGACGATGATCTTCGCCTTGACGCTTTTGGCGTTCTTCGCGGTGAGTTGGTTTTGCAGGGCGCAGGGAGCCAACACGTCGCACTCAAGAGCCAGCAGCTCATTGTTGGTGATCTTCTTACCGGGGAGGAGGTTGCTAACGCTGTCTTCGGGCTTCATGGCTCGCTCAATGGCATCGTAGGGGTTCAGACCATCGGGGTTGTACACCGCTCCGTAAACGTCGGATAGACCGATGATCTTGCAGCCGTCGTCGTAGAGCAGCTTGGCAGCCCAGGCACCGACGTTACCGAAACCCTGAATGACCACGTCGGCATTCTTCGGATCGATCCCCTGCTTACCCAGCAGGTTGATGGTACTGATCTCCACGCCTCGACCCGTGGCAGAATCACGCCCCAGTGAGCCGCCCAGAGAGATCGGCTTTCCGGTAACCACACCCAGAGCGGTTTTACCGATGTTCATGGAGTAGGTGTCCATGAACCACGCCATGATCCGGGAGTCGGTGTTCATATCCGGCGCGGGAATATCCTTGTCCGGCCCGACGATAACCTGAATCTCAGCGAAGTACCGCCGAGACAGACGCTCCAGCTCGCCCTCGGAGAGCTTCTTCACATCGACGTAAACGCCGCCCTTGCCGCCACCAAAGGGGATGCCCGCCAGAGAACACTTCCAGGTCATCCACATCGCCAGGGCTTTTACCTCGTCGAGGCTGACATCCTCGGAGTAGCGAATACCACCCTTGGCGGGGCCACAGGCGGTGTTGTGCTGGCACCGGTACCCGGCGAAGGTCTTGATCGAGCCGTCGTCCATACGGACTGGAACGTTGACCAGGAGCGAACGGGATGGCTCGCGGAGAACGCTTCTGTAGCTCTTGTCGAGCTGCATCATGTCCGCGACCTTGTCGAACTCTTGCTGGGCCTGCTTAAACGCGCTGTATTCCTTGCTCATCGAACCTCCCGGATGAATGAGCCTAGCGTTGTCGGTGTCTGACGCACGGTGAATAAGATTCAAGTAAAGCCGGAAAAGGATTCCTGGGAGCTTTACTCTCCAGATATTACAAGCAATAACTGTGCCAGAAACGAGAATTTCGGACGATAAAAAACGCCCGACCGCCACTCTGTAAAAGAGCCGCACCAAGCTTTTTCTATTGTACCAATATATACATCTGCTCTCCGACGACACCTGCCATCATCTTATGCTATTCTTGTTCCCCGTCATCAATATCCCAATGGAGCCGCCATGACCGCCTTCTCTACCCGACGCATCAACACAGCCATAGACGGCTACTACCATACCCTCGATGACCTTGGCAAGCGGGGGCAGCTTCACATTGAGGGCACCACTCGACGGGCGATGGAGACCCTTCTTGTCGACTGGTGCCGGATGAGTAAGGGCTGGACGCTGCTCTCCGAGCATCGCTTAGAGATCGCACCAAAAAAAAATATTTATCCAGATGCAACTATCCGTGACAACATTAATACCACTAGGGGCTACTGGGAGGCGAAAGACACCGCCGACGACCTGGAAGTCGAGATCAAGAAGAAGATGCGTGCTGGCTATCCCTTCGACAAGAACATGCTCATTGACGACACTATCAACGCCGTCCTTTACCAGAGCGACGAGCGGCTGGCCAAGATTGATGTCCGCAATCGTAGCGAGCTAAAAGATCTTCTCGGCACCTTCTTCAACTGGAGTTCGCCACCGATTGAGGACATGCACGAGGCGATGAATCAATTCTACGAAGACCTGCCAAAGTTCTCCCACAAGCTCCACCAGCAGATTGACGAAGCCAAGAAGGACAACCGAGCGTTCGTTAATCAGCTTAGTAGCTTTAAGCGGATGTGTACTCACAGCCTCAATCCTTCGGTAACCGATGCTCAAATTGAGGAGATGCTGGCGCAGCACCTGCTCACCGAGCGCATCGCCCGGCGGGTCTTCCACTACGATCGCTTTCGCGAGACCAACGCCGTGGCGCAGGAGCTGGAGAAGCTGGTTGACTCCTTCCTCGGCGATGCCCCCTCCCGCGACCACTACATGTCCGGGCTAGATCAGTACTTCCACGCCGTGGAGACCTACGCCGCCGAGGTTCCCGACCTGGGCGACAAGCAGGACTTTCTCAACAAGATCTACGAGCCGTTCCTCAACGCCTACTCGCCTAAGGAGGCTGACCGCCAGGGCATCGTCTATACACCGCAGCCGATCGTCCGCTTCATGGTCAACTCTGTCGAGGCGGCTCTGCAAGACCACTTCGGCAAGTCGATGACCGAGCCGGGGGTGCATATCCTCGACCCCTGCACCGGAACCGGCAACTTCCTCATCGAGGTCATTAAGAAGCTCCACGACCTCAAGCCGTCCTGCCTGACCGACAAGTACGACGGCGAGCTGTGGGCGAACGAGATCATGCTGCTGCCCTACTACATCGCCGGGCTGAACATCGAGACCACCTATCACGAGCTGACCGGGCGGCATCGCCGCTTCCCCGGGGTCTGCTTTACCGACACCCTGTTGCAGGCGAAGGACATTAAGCTGTCGCTGTTTAGCGAGGACAATGCCGAGCGGGTGGAGCGGCAGAAGCTCTCCCCGATTACGGTCATCATTGGCAATCCGCCGTATAACGCCTGGCAGGAGAGCGAGAATCAGGGGGCGAAGAACATCCCGCATCCTGTT
>JAIOSI010000190.1 GCA_021107695.1 bacterium | reverse complement strand
GGTACGAGTGAATCCAGCACTACTCCCCGGTTGTCCACAAACCAAGCCCCGCCGATCGAGACCTCTCGCTCTTCCCCACCGTAGAGGTTTACGGCAAGGACGCTGGCACCGGTCTTGCTCCACCGTTCGCAATAGTCGGGCAACTCCTCTTCGTTCCAGACCTGCTGAATCTTGTCCGAAACAGCGAGGCTCCTGCTCATGATGTAGATCAGATAGTCGGGTCTGTTGCCGCTAAAGCGACTCAAAATCCCGTCGTCCCAGAGATCACCACAGATGAGCATTCCCACGCTGCCGAACTCGGTCTGCACTACCGGAATCTCGCTGCCCTGACAGTAAACAGCGGGGTCGTCAGCGGCGTAATGCCACCCCGGATCGTTGCGGCGATAGCGAAGAACAAGCTTGCCCTGGGGATCGAAGAAAACTCCGGTGTCGTAGAGTTTTTCACCGTCCCGCTCCAGCAGACCAGCGGCAAGGTAAATCCCGCGAGCGATAGCCATCTCCCGCCACTGTTCATTTCGAGAAGCAGGAATGGACTCAGCAACCGATCGATCCTGTTCCGGGTTTCCGGTATTGATGAGGTCGGTGGCGGCTGCTTCGGGGAAGACAATCAGTTTCGCGCCGCTATCCGCCGCTTGATTGGCAAGCTCCAGGATACGCCGCTGATTCCCGGCAATATCCCCGGTTACCAAATTGGAGATGAGGGCAACTCTAAAGGTATTCACGGGCTACTCTTCGTCTACTCTTCATCACCAGTACTGAAGCGGTCGTGGTTGACATCGGCGTCGTCAACACGCAGCAGCCCGGCGTTGTCCACGGCACACTCGATATGCCCGCTGTCATCGGCGTAGGCGTAGTGATAGCCGATGGGGTTTTCGTCTTCGCCCTCTTCAGAGCAGATCAGCATTCGACGGATGTTATCGGGATTCGAGGTGTTCGCCATCAGATCCTGGGCGTTGGGTTTGGCGTTGGGGTCAGAGAGCCGCGCTCCGGCGGGACCGGGCTTCACCGTGGGGTGGGTTTGCAGGTAGCGGGCGATCTCGATCTCCAGATTGGACTGATTGGTGATGCAGGCGGTGCGGTTAGCATCGGAGATGTAGTCGGCAATGTTCGGCACGGCGATGGCAATCAGAATAGCAATAATTGCCAGAACGATCATTAGCTCAATCAGCGAGAATCCTCGCCGAGACTGGATGGTGGATTTTAGCAAATCACGCAGCTTCATCAAGACTCCTAGAATGCTCAAAAGGTGAGAAAACACCAAACCCCGTTGAGTATATCCCCTCACCAGGATACCGTCAAGACTCCCTCTCCCTTTTGGTGGTAAGAGATTTTTCGTACTCCGTGGCAAATTTGCGGGCCGACCTAAAGGTCGGCCCCTACATGATCTGGCGAAAGTTTACTGTAGGGGCGAAGCTTATCTTCGCCCTGTAGCACACGGCGTTGCATCACATCTTTTGACGCTGCTACAGCAACGACACCGGATCTACATCCACGGTAACCTTTACCTTGCTTCCCAGAGAGACTTCTCGCAAGGCGGTGAGTCCGGTGTTCAGTGCCTTGCCCAGCGAGGTTTTGAGCAACAGTTGGAAGCGGTAGCGTTTTGCCTGCCGAGAGATAGGGGCTGGTGCCGGACCGAGGAGCCGCGCCTGTTCCTTGGCGAAACCCGCAGCGGTCAGGGTCTTGAAGACAAGCTTCCGTGCCTTTGCGGCTGCCTCGCGGGCGGTGTCTTCGTCCTCCGAGGAGAAGGTCAACGCCGCCAGTCTAACGAAGGGCGGCCAGGCTGCCAGCTTCCGGGTCGCAAGCTCTTTCTCTAAAAAGGCGGCGTAATCTCCGGCGCAGGCGTAGTCGATGGCGTAATGCTCCGGGGTGTGGGCGGCAATGATTGCCCGACCGGGCCAGAGTCCCCTGCCGGCCCTGCCAATTACCTGATAGAGCAGGTTAAAGGCACGCTCGGCGGCGCGGTAGTCGGGCAGTGCCAGCCCGGCATCGGCGTACAGCACCCCCACCACCGTTACTTTGGGGAAGTGCAGCCCCTTGGCGACCATCTGGGTTCCGATCAGCACATCGGCCTGTCCGGTGGCGAAGCGGGAGAGAACACGCTCGTGTCCCGCCGCTCCGGTGGTCGAGTCGGTGTCCAGGCGCAGGATGCGGGTCAGCGGCATCGCCTGAATCAGCTCCTCCTCTACCCGCTGCGTTCCGGCACCGAGCTGTTCCAGGGTGTCCGGCTTACCGCAACCCGGGCAGAGCCGGGGGCGAGCCTCCCGATAATCGCAGTAGTGGCAGCGCAGTTCGTGGCGGGGTTTGTGATAGACCAGCGAAACCGAGCAGTCCGGGCATTCCGGGGTGTGTCCGCAGACCGAACAGCGCAGGAACGGTGCGAACCCCCGACGGGTGAGGAGGATGATCGTCTGCTGTCCGGCGGCGACGGCTTCTTCAATGGCAGCCAGCAGTTCCGGCGGCAGCAGCTGCTCCGTTGGACGACCGCGCAGATCAACCACCTGCACCGTGGGAATCTGCGCCCCGTCCACCCGGTGGGTCAGCTGGAGCCGCTCGATCCGCCCCTGTTGAACCAGATACGAGGTTCCCACCGCCGGGGTCGCGCTACCGAGGAGCAGGACGGAGGCGGTCTGCCGACAGCGTCGGGCGGCAACCTCACGGGCGTGGTAACGGGGAGTTTCTCCCTGCTTGTAAGCGTCTTCATGCTCCTCGTCCATCACGATCAAGCCGAGGTTCCGTACCGGGGCAAAGACGGCGGAGCGTGGTCCCAGAGCCACCGTTGCCTTGCCCTCATGGAGGCGCAGCCACTCGCTTCGACGCTGGGCTGGTCCCTGACGAGAGTGTAGCAGGGCGACCCGGTCTCCGAAGCGTTCCCTGAACTGTCGGGTAAGCTGGGCGGTGAGGGCGATTTCCGGAACCAGGACGATGGCTCCGCGCCCCTGCTCCAGAGCCTGCTTCACCAGGCGAATGTAAACCTCGGTCTTGCCAGAGCCAGTAATGCCCTCCAGCAGAAACGCCTCGTAGCCGCCGAGGGTATCGCCCAGCCGGGCGAGAACCTGTCGCTGCTCCGCTGTCAGTTCAAAGGACGGCGAACCTCCGCCCTTGCTCTCCACTAAGCGATCAACGGGGAAAAGCTCGATCAGCTCCTTCTTCTGTAGCGAGCGCAGGGTGGAGTGGCTGACCTCCGCCCAGCGGCACAGCTCCGCCGCCCAGACCAGCTCGCCCTGAGTGGCGTGGGTTGCCAGGCAGGAGAGCGTCCGTGCCTGCGCCGGAGAACGCTTTTCGAACTCCGCCAGATCGGGCAGCTCGCCTTCGCTCAGGCGCACCGCCAGCAGCTCCTTCGACTTCACCGGCGGAGCCCAGGTCTCGTCGTGAACCCTGAGGTGTCCTGCCTCCACCAGCCGCTTCAACGCTGCCTTGCCGTCTTTCCCCAGCCTACGAAGGAGCGGACGCTTGGTCAATGCTCCGTCGCTCAGACGGTTCCACAGCTCTGCCGTTACTCCGGCAAGGTCCAGTGGCGGTCCGGCTGGACCATAGCTGTAGAGGTGCTTCGTCCGGGCTGGCACCGGCAGCATTGCGGCAAGGGTCATTCCCAGCGGAGCGTGATAATACGTAGCTATCCAGCGACCCAGCGCGACCCGTTCTTCGTCCAACAGTGGAAGGGAGTCGAGAACCGTTAAGATACTTTTGATTTTCTCGGCAGGGAAGTCTCCCGGCGGCTCCGGAGAGGTTGACACGATAAAGCCAACCTCGCTGCCACCCCGGAGCGGAACCTCCACCCGCGCGCCGACCCGCGCCATCATTCCTGCTGGCAGGCGATAGTGAAGCGTCTTGGGCAGGTCGCGGTTGACGGCGACCTCCAGATAAAGCTGTTTGCCCGACGGCGGCATAAATTGACCCTTTGTGGCAAGCTGTGCTACATTCTCGTCTGTTAAGGTTGCGTCAGTGGGTGATTATACAATCTCAGCGGAGAAGGATTAAACCGATGACCAAAAAACGCCTCACCATTATCATCGTAATCGCCGTTGCTACGGTGGCGGCAGCCGCAGCGGCGATTCTCCTTAACATGGAGACGGTAATCGTTCACGCCGACATCACCGCCGACCTCTTCTTCGGGCAGATGGATGCCGACGAGGCGACCCGGCTCCGAGGTGAGGCGGAGACTCTGCTGACGCTGGGAGACAGCGACGGCGCGCTGGCGGTGGTTACCTTTGCCTACACCCACCACGATGGCGAGGCAACGGAGCCGCTGATGCTGCTCTGGGCGCGGATTCTCTTCTCTCTGGACAAACCGGAGGACGGTTGTCAGGTGCTGGACGAACTCCTCGTCCACTACGAAGAGGAGCCGCCTGCTGGCGATCTCCTCGGCGAGACGCTCCTCGCCCTGGCACCAGAGCAGGGCTACAGCGTGCTGGTGAAGCTGTACTCCTACGGGTTGGCGGTGGAGTCGCCCTCCCTTTCGAAGCTGGAAGAGACGATTGACGCACTCCTAGACGAGGCGATTGACCTGGAGTGGGAGTTCAGCTACGAGCGGGAGATGGCGTATATGGATCCCAACGTGGCGCGACGGGATGTGGGGATGGCGGAGATGGAGGCGGAGCGCGAGGCTCCTCTGGCTCTGGCGGCTCTGCTGACCGAGCGATACACCCTCGGCGCGCCGCCCCTCGAAGAGCAGGAGTTAATCTCCCAGCCTCGCCTTGCCGAGTACCTTCAGTTCAACGACTGGATTCGCTACGAGGTACAGGGAACCAGCGTGGACGAGATCAAGGAGGAAGAGAAATCGGAAGAGGCTGAGGAGCTTGAGTCGCTGGAGGAGATCACCGAAGCCGCCAGCGATGAGGATCGGACAGGGGACGGTGCTGAGGATGAAGACGATCCTGACGATCCCTTCGCCGCCCTGACCGATGCGGAACGCGCCCGGATTGACGCGGCTCTCTACGAAGCGGCACAGATGCGCCCGGAGGAACGCTACACCGCCACCACGATTATCCTCTGCCAGCTGGAGGCGTTCACCCTGCGGGGTCTGGTGGAGCGGCTGACCCTCGACCCCTACACCGGTCGCCCGGCAATCGCCGGGGAGCTGCTGACGCTGGAGGATGAGATAAGCGAAGAGACAGAAGAGATGGTGGAAGAAGAAGCCGCTGAGTAAGTGCAGATAGGGAGAATGTAGGGGCGATCCTTGTGATCGCCCTTTTTGTTGATACGGTAAAAGGGCAGGTATGGGAACTTGGTCTTAGATATATTCCAGAATTATTAAGCACTTGCAGGATAAATCGTCCACGGTCGCCCACCTGGATGGACTTCATCCATCTTCCACAGCAGATTTAACAACAGGTATTTCTTGTACAATCGCGACAGCCGGACTGCAAGCGACTAGCGGGAGCGGTTGACCGTGGCAAGCCTCGTAAAAAGGTCGTTTATCTGACCGCGAAAGTAAGATGCAACGCTTGGCGTTGCCTACCGACTACGCGTAACGGCCAGCCGGGGGCAGAGGTCGCTCAGCGGGCAATCGGAGCAGAGCGGTGAGGTCGGCTTGCAGCGGTTGCGCCCAAAGACGACCAGCAGGGAGTTGATCGGAATCCAGTACTTCGCCGGGAGCTTCTTCCGCAGGGCATGTTCGGTAGCGTCGGGAGTCTTCGTACTGACGTAGCCCCAGCGGTTGGCAATCCGGTGGACATGGGTATCCACGCAGATCCCCGGTTTGCCATGCCCCACGGTAACAACGAGATTGGCGGTCTTGCGCCCCACGCCCTTGAGCTTAATCAGCTCCTCAATGGTGTCGGGAACGGTGCTATTGTACTCCTCTGCCAGACGGCGACTGACCTCTCGGATGGTCTCGCCCTTGCGATTGTAGAACCCGGCGGGATAGATGGTCGCGGCGATTTTTTCCGCCGATAAAGCAGCCATCTTCGCCGGAGTATCGGCAAGGTTGAAGAGCCGCTCCGTGGCTGGTCCGGTTACCTCGTCCTTCGTCCGCAGGCTGATCAGGCAAGAGACAAGCACCCGGAAGGGTGCTTCGCGCAGGCGGTGTTCGTCGAGGGGGTGATAGTCCTCTCCGTCCACCGGAGGCAGCCCCTGATAGCGTCCCTCCTGATCAACGGCGAGGGGTCGCTCACCGGCGACCTCTTCCACGACCAGGAGGATGGCTGAGTCGATATTAAAATCACTCATCGGATAACTCCGGCATCCCGCAACATAGCAGCGTGTTCCGTCGAGCCGCAGACAGACAGCGGCGGTGGCTTCGCAAGCAAACTACGCTGCTCCACCGGGTCGAGGTTGTGATAATCGCAAAACTGCGTGAAGGCGTGGTCGTACTCCGCTAAACCAGGAATCGGCAGCCTCAGCGAGAGCTTGAGCAGCAGCACTCGAACACCGTGGCGGGCAAGCTCTTCCCGGCTGAGGGTTTCTTCTTCCAGTGCGGTAAGTAGGGCATTCCGAGCTGCGAGCATTCGGTCTAGCTGATGGCAGATCAGCAGGATGTCGGCTCCGGCAGAGATAGCCATTCGCCCAGCCTCGCCCAGCCCGTAGTTCTTAACAATGGCTCCCATCTCCAGATCATCGGTAACGGCGACACCGTCGAAGCCGATCTCGGAGCGCAGTACGGCGTAGGCTGCCGGAGAGAGTGTGGCGGGCAGCTCGTCGTCCAGTTCAGGAATCACCACATGGCTAACCAGCGCCCCGCGCCGGGGTTGATTCTCTCCCAGCAGGGCGCGGAAGGGCGGCCATTCGTATTTTTCCAGATGCTCTCGGTCAACGGAGATTG
>JAIOSI010000054.1 GCA_021107695.1 bacterium | reverse complement strand
GTTTTGTAGGGGCACGGCATGCCGTGTCCCTACGGCGTACTACATCATTTCTGTGAGAACGCACCGTCGATTATAAGGTTGAAGCAGGGGCGGTAGCAAGCGTTGACAGTTTAGCGGCTCGGTGCTATGCTACGCTGGTGTTGACAAGACCTATGGAGAAAGGAGGGATAAGGATTGCTTGTCCTCTAACCTCCCTTTTCTGTAGCTGTTTTGATGCGGTTAAGCCTTGATCTATCAAATCAACCAACCCTGTTCTAAACGATAACCGGAGATCAGCAATACTTATGAGCTTTAAGTTACTTATGCGCATTATGCGCGCGCCTTTCTTCAGTGCCTCCGTTGCTCCGGTCATTCTGGGCAACCTGATCGCCTTCTGGGAGACGGGAACTCTCAATCCCCTCGTCTTCGTCCTTTCCGTGGTGGCAATGCTCTTTGTTCATGCCTCCGCCAATACGGCGAACGATTACTTCGACAGTCGCTCCGGCAATGACGAGGCGAACCAGCAGGCCGGTCCCTTCAACGGTGGTTCCAGAGTAATTCAGGAGGGACTGGCTTCGCGCAGGACAGTGGGGTTGATTTCCCTGGTCTCCGCTATCATCGCTCTGGGAATCGGTGTGGTTCTCTGGCTGATTACGCCGGGGAACTGGATTCTCTGGCTGGGACTCTTCGGCATCGCTTCGGGAGTCTTCTACAGCGCGCCGCCGCTGAAGCTCAGCTATCGGGGACTGGGCGAGCTTTCGATCATGGTTAATGTCGCATTCCTGCCCATCCTCGGCGGCTACTACGCCCAGACCGGGATGTTCAGTATGCCAGCGTTATATGCTGGAATCGCCTCGGCACTGCTGATACTTGGGGTAATCTGGATCAATGAGTTCCCCGACCGTGATGCGGACGTGAAGGTCAAGCGGCGTAACCTTGTGAATATGCTCGGAATCAAGCGGGCGCGGGTGGCCTTCGCGGTGATGATTGTTGCCGCCTTCGCAGTTTCGCTGGTACTGGCGATTCTCGGAATCCTGCCCTGGTGGACGCTGCTGATCTTCCTCACCCTGCCGCTGGCGATTGGAGCGATTCGTGGTTCCTGGAAGAACTATGACAAGCCGAAGGCACTCATCCCGGCTCAGGGACAGACCATTCAGCTGCAACTTTTTGGTAACCTCACCCTTGCCATCGGCTTCCTCGTTGCCGGAATCATCGGCTAAACCCTTATGTTGTCAGAGAACGTCCATAGTTATCTAAAGCCAGAACTGAAGCGGCTTGACGAGTTAATGCGGGAGATCGTCGCTGGCGATTTCCCGCTGATTAACCACGGGCTGGAGCGGCTGATCAACGCTGGCGGTAAGCGTCTGCGGGGTATTATCGTCCTGCTGGCGGCGCGAGGTAACGGCGCGAACGCGGCTCCCGTTGAACAGGCTTTGGAGACCGCAGCCGCTGTGGAGCTAATCCACCTCGCTACGCTGATCCACGACGACGTCATCGACCGCGCCGCCGAACGACGGGGGGAGCCAACCCTCCACAACCGCCTCGATAACCAAACCGCCGTGCTGATCGGCGACCACCTCTACGCCCGGGTCATCCATCGGCTGACCACGGCACTGGAGCGGCTCGATATCATCGCTGCCCTGGCGCGGGCGGTGGACACCCTCTGTCAGGGGGAGATCCGCCAGCTCCACGTGAGCAAGCTGGAAACACCCCTTGACGAGAACGGTTATCTGCGGATTATCCAGGAAAAAACGGCGGACTTCTTCTCCGCCTGCGGTCGGATGGGCGCGCTGCTGACTGGCGATGCCGAACTGACCCGGAGGCTCAGTGAGTACGGGCTAGCACTGGGGACGGCGTTTCAGATCACCGACGACCTTCTCGACTATCGGGGGCGGAGCGAGCTGACCGGGAAGGACAGCGGCAACGACCTTGCCGAGGGGCGCATCACCCTGCCGCTGATCCATGCCTTTAAGCGGGGAGCGGTCTCGACCGAGGAATTGACAACAACTCCTGCCGACGACATCGCCCGTCGGGTAATTGAGTGCGGCGCGCTGGAGTCCGCCGCCGCTGTGGGCGAGGAATACATCAACCGCGCCCTGACCGCTCTGAATGATTATCCCAATCAAGAGGTCGGCGAGCTGCTGCGTTCCCTGGTTCTCTCAATCTCATCACGGAATAGCTAGCCGGTAGCCGACTAACCAAAACGCTGGAGGACACGGTACGCCGTGTCCTTTCTCTTTTTTTACAATCCCGCAAGCACCACCTTCAACGCGGCGAGGAACTCTGACTCTTCGTCTTCCGGTAAGGCGCGGGGGTCGAGGAGTAGCTCGGTTCCAGTCAATCGTCCGAAGATTCCCCCCAGCCGCAGCTCCTGTGCCAGACCACGAATCACCGAGATTCGCTTGTGGCTAAATGACAGAGCCGTGCCGGGAAAATCCACCATAGGCAAAGCACCGGAACCGGCTCGTCCCATCGTCTTTACTACAGAGAGACTAAATCCATCCGGCACGGCATCACGGAGTTTCTCGGCAAGATTCTCAGCCCGCTGGTGCAGTTCGTCCCTGCTCTGAGCCAGCAGCCGCAGCGTGGATAGTTCTTCAGCTCGACCATCCCGATAGCTGTCCAGGGTGGCTGCCAGTCCGGCGAGGATAACCTTATCCAGCCGGAAGGCACGCGCCAGGGGGTGTTTAACACAGGCTGCGACCAGTTCATCACGACCGATGACAATTCCCGCCTGGGGACCGCCGAGGAGTTTATCGCCGGAGAAGCTGATTAAATCGCAGCCCGCCTCGATTGCGCCCCGAATAGTGGAGGCATCGCCGGACCATTCGTGGGAATCCACCAGCCCGGAACCCTGATCGTAGAT
>JAIOSI010000122.1 GCA_021107695.1 bacterium | reverse complement strand
GGTAAGCCACAACAGAGCTGTTTTTGCGGGGAGATCAGGGTTACGCCAAGAATTCGGGCGAGGGAGACCATCGCCTCCGCCGTTTCGGGATAAGCCAGGTCAATCGCGCAGCCGAGGAAGAGGGCGTGGCGGGGAGCGTCCGTTCCGGCATCGTGGAGTAGCTCTCCCCGCCCCAGGCTGAACGGCTGTGTTGCCAGGGTCGGAGGAAGCAGCCGGGGTGAAAGCCCCGCCAACGGCAGCAGCAGACGGTAGATTCCCCTTAACGCCTGCTGGGTCTGCTGGGGCGGTGAAAGCCTCTCGCTACCTTTTCGGAACAACCCGAAGAACCAGCCACCCAGTTGCTGAAGCCTGCCGATAAACCGCGCCGCCGACATCAGCAATCCCCGCCGGGGCAGCAGGTAGCGCAGCAGGAAAAGCTCGACCGACTTTCTGCCCAGCTTTTCCCGCAGTTTTTGTCGAGCAGCATAGATCAGCTCGTCGGTGCGAACGCTCTGCGGGCAGCTCTCCACGCAGAGGCGACAGCCAAGACAGTTGTCAATCAGCCGCGAGAGAGCGGAATTGTAAACCAGCGCGCCGTTCTCTGCGCCCTGAAGCAGCTTGAGCTTGCCCCGCGCCACGGCGATCTCTTCCCCCTCGGCGGCGAAGGTAGGACAAACCGCGCGGCAGCGACCACACGCCACGCAACGGTCAAGCTCCTGAAGCAATGGGGAAGAGTTAGTCATTCAGATTTACCGTGTTGATTCGACGGAAAGATAACACACAACAACTCTGCTAGCCAATCTCAATCCACAATCGGGAGTAAAAGCAAAACTTCAAAATGCTCCTTGACAGGGAGGAAGTTTTTATATAGGTTACTGTGGTTGTTTGTGAGGACTGCTCAAGTCCTTGTCCTATTCGAGCATTCCGCTCATACTATTCGCACAATCCATCACCCCAAACCAAAGAGGATCTATGAAGAAGCTGCTTGTTGTTCTGCTTCTCGGTCTGGTCGCTGCCAGTATGGCGATTGCCCCCGAGACAAAGTATTCCGACGAAATGACCGCCGCTCTGGCGACGGCGAACTCCAACGAGTATATCCGCACCTACGTTACCCTGAGCGTCCAGCTTGACGACATCACGCTGGCGAACCTCACCTACGGTCTGAGCACCCGCGCCCAGCACAACGTCGTGGTGAAGAGCTGGCTACAGGAAACCGCCGCAGCCGAGCAGTCCGATCTGCTGGCATGGCTTTCGTCTCATCCTGAGATGGCACAGCGGATTAAGCCGTTCTGGATTTCCAACTTTGTGATAGTTGATCTGACCCCGGCTGGCATCGCCGCCGTGGCGGCTCGTAACGAGGTCGTTGACCTTCACGCGCCCTCCACCGCCCTCGTTGATCCCAGCCTCTTCGTTGATGAACCGTACGATGCCGACACAGCCGTTACCGGCTACTCGGGTGGCAAAGAGATAGTCTGGGGCATCACCAAGACCAACGCCGATGACGTCTGGGCATTGGGATACGACGGCACCGGCATCCTGGCCTCCATCGGTGATACCGGTACCCGTTACACCCACAACGACATGGATCACAACTATAACGCTAGCTATAGCCACGACTATGAAGATGACGATAGTGACCCGATGGACTCTCACGGTCACGGTACCCACTGCTCCGGTTCCGTCCTCGGTAACGGCGATGCTGGTACTCAGACCGGTATGGCTCCCGATGCCACCCTCTGCGCCAACCGTATTTACCACTACTGCTCACTGAGCGAGTATGAAGACCAGATGTGGGATCACTGGCAGGATGCCGTTAGCTGGGGTCTTGACCTGATCTCGATCAGTAGCGGTCTCCAGCAGGGCTGGGGTCCCCGCAATGAGACCTGGCGCACCAACGCCCGTAATACTCTTGCCAGTGGCGTTGCCCTCGCTGTTGCTTTTGGTAACGAAGATAACTCCACCTACCGCACCCCCGGTGCCATTCCCGAAGTCATCACCGTTGGTGCTACCGACTCCAGCGACGTTATTGCCTACTTCTCCAGCCGTGGTCCGGTTACGGAGTGGGATGGTACTTTCTGGGGCGGCTCCATTATCAAGCCCGATGTTACCGCTCCTGGGGTAGATATTAAGAGTACTTCCGTAAGTGGAGATACCTCCTACGAGTATATGAGCGGTACCTCGATGGCTGCTCCCCATACCGCTGGTGCCATCGCTCTGCTCCTGGATGCCGACGATACGCTGACTCCGGGACAGGTTAAGACCATCCTTGAGCAGACCTCCGTCGATCTGGGTTCTGCCGGAAAAGACAACACCTACGGCTCCGGACGGATTGATGTCCTGGCGGCAGTAAACGAAATTCTCACCCCGACCCTCCGCTACTTTACGCCGCACGATGTTACCGTTACCGCCGATGGCACAAAAGGTAATGGCGACGGCGTGATCGACGGTGGCGAGAGCATTACCATTGAGATCGAACTGGAAAACACCGGAACCCTCAACGCGAGCAGCGTGCAGGGAGTCCTGACCTGTACCAACAGCGACATTACCATCACCACCGGAACCTCCAGCTTTGGTAGCGTAAACGAGGGAACTAACGCCACCGCCTCCTTCGCCTTTGATGTTGCCTACGCCATCGGTGCCAACCTGGAGCTGCACTTCGAGCTGGCGATGAGTGGAAGCGGATTCAGCGGTCAAAGCATTGACTTCTACCAGTACACTTCGGCTAGCTCCGATGCCGACTGGGTAACCATCGAGAACCAGGTTAAGGAAGACGGCGTCCTGCTAAGCTGGACTGCCGACGAAGGCTTCGCTGGCTTTAACGTCTATCGCGCTCTGGCAGACAACCGCGACGCCCGTATCAAGCTCAACAGTGCCATTCTGACTGCGGGAACCTCCGGTGCCTGGCTCGATACTGCTGCTCCCGGCGAGTACCTCTACTTTGTCGAGGCTCTGGAAGCCAGTGGTGAAGGTACCTTCTACGGTCCTGTCGAGGTTAGCGTAAGCAGCAAAAATCTCTCCGTAGCCTTGGAAGATCCTTATCCGAACCCGGCGAGCGAGATGGTCAACATCGAGCTTTCCCTGGCTAACAACAGCGCGGCAAGTGTGGTTGTTTATGACCTCTCCGGTCGTCGTGTCGCGACGCTGGTTGACGGTCAGCTATCCGCCGGTCGCCACAACCTGACCTGGGACTCCTCGCTGGCTGCCAGCGGCGTTTACCTGGTTCAGATGCAGGCTGAGGGCGAAACCCTCAACCGCCGCGTGGTGATCAGTCGCTAGAGCAACGCAAGACCTAAAAGTACAATACCGTAGGGGCGAAGCTTGTCTTCGCCCTTTTCCTATGCCTGACCTATACAGAAAAAGGGCGCAGCACGCTGCGCCCCTACAATCAAAGATGTTTTTTGCCTTAGATCTGGCTGATTGCCTCGGTGGGACAGACCTCGACGCAGGCACCGCAGTCGGTGCAGAGGTCGGCATCAATCACGTAAGGCTCGCCCTCGGAGATAGCTTCAACGGGGCATTCGGGCATACATGCGCCACAGGCGACGCATTCGTCAGAGATGACGTGGGGCATTTAATCCTCCAGAGTTGGTCGTT
This sequence comes from bacterium, assembly GCA_021107695.1. GTDB lineage: Bacteria > RBG-13-66-14 > RBG-13-66-14 > RBG-13-66-14 > RBG-13-66-14 > JAIOSI01. The sequence goes on along the minus strand of JAIOSI010000122.1, from coordinate 1,059 downwards.
TATGGTAGGTCGCTAAAAACCGCAAAACCGAACTTTGGCAGCACGGAGTATTCGCAAATCGTTAACTTCAACGCCGGAATGGTACTCGGCGACCTCTGGTTTGTCAAGCCATAGGGCTAATTGAGACAGAGCGTCTCGCTTTGTGGGGCGATCTAGCGGCGCGGCGTCGGCTCCGGCAGGCTTTCGGGATGATGCTTTGCCTTGCGATTCAAATACGTCTGTACCGCCTTGTAGCCGAGGAGGTAGAACAGCACGGCAAGCACCAGGGAGAGCAGGGTGTTTCCGGCGAGGTATGTCCAGATTATCTCGCTGGCGGCATCCCATATCTGCCCCTCGTCGATCATCGTCGCCACCCCGGAGACGTCGGCTCCGGTCAGCCAGCCACCCAAAGTAAAGGAAAGTCCCCAGAAGAACGGCGTGGTGATGGGGTTCATGATCGCCGAACCGACCACGGAGGCGACCTTGGAGAACTTGAACAGCCATGCCAGCCCAAGAGCCATCAGCGCCCCCAGCCCGAAGGTGGGGAAGATGCCGATGAAGACTCCCACCGCCAGCCCAATCGCCGCCTTGTGCGGTGAGCGTTCGCTCCGCAGAAAGCGCAGGTACTGGAGGCGAATCCAGCGTCGGAGTTTTTGAAAGAGGGTGTAACCCTTGAGGTGTTGTTTAGCCATGAGGGGCATTGTAACAGAAAGGGCATCCACTCGGGATGCCCTTTTCGGCGTTACCAGCTTCAGGCTGGTGTTTGCAATTTCTCTACAAGGAACTTGTGCGGTCGGGGGTAGTGACCGACTCCCCGGAACTTCTCGGTGTAGATCGCCTTTGACGGACAGTGATTGAAGCACGCCCAGCAGCCGTAGCACTTCTCCATGTCGAAGATTGGCTTGGGGGCAAGCTCGATGGCTCCGTAGGCGCAGTTCTCTTTGCAGACTCCACACTCGGTGCATAGAGCTTCATCAACGTACTTCTCGCCCATCACCTTGCGGGGCTGGGTGCGGGGATAGGCACGGAGCATCCGGTTCATGCCAATCGAGATTTTAGCTTGAGGCACCTCTGTGCCAG
>JAIOSI010000304.1 GCA_021107695.1 bacterium | reverse complement strand
GATATTCTCCTTCCTATCTTCTTCATTGGAGAGAAAAGCAATTTGGCTACCATCGGGACTCCAGACGGGAGGTACATGCGCACAGGCACCGAAAGTCAACGGAGTTTGACTACTCCCGTCGGCATTCATCACGAATAGACTCCAGTTTTTGTCGAAGCTCTCGGTAAAATCAGCTCCGGTGCCAATGAAGGCAATTCGGCGCCCATCGGGACTCCAGGCGGGAGCCTTAGCGCGATTGCCTCCGGTTATCAGGGTTTGGTTGCCACCATCGGCATCCATGACGAATATTCCGTCAAATGTGTAAAAAGCAATCCGGCGACCATCCGGACTCCAGGTAGGATGAAAAGCATCCTCAAAGGTTAGCTGGGATAAACTTTCATCATCGAGACTAATCACGTAGATCAATGGTGGATTGTCTTGTACGTCTAAAGTGGTAAAGACGAGATGTCGACTATCCGGACTCCACTCCAGATTCGTGCAACCAAAGGGAAAGGTTGCTCTAAGTTTGATTTCCCCATCGGAGTTCATTACGACGACATCACTGTCCTGGGAGAAGGCTATGTAGCGACCGTCAGGACTAAAGACAGCATCCTCTTCCACATAATCATTAAAGGTCAACTGGGTCTGGTTGCTCCCGTCGGCATTCATCACGAAGATTTCACCGTCACGGCTAAATGCGATGGCGTAAGGACCTTCAGGGACATCTGTGTTTGCCTCTGCGGTGGCTTCTTCCAGCTCGGCTGAGTCGATGATTGTATCTTCATCGCCAGAGCAACCAACAAGGGGAATCATACAAAGCAGTAACACAGCGGCGAGAGTACGCATGGCTTCTCCTTTTACAGTGATTGTTGCAGCTTCGCTCGCGGATGCGCCTGGTCATAGGCATCGCGCCAGCGGCGCACCGCTACTCGCGTGTAGATCGCCGTGGTGTCGAGGCTGGTATGCCCCAGCATCTCGCCGATCAGCCGCAGGTCAACCCCGGCCTCCAGCAGGTGGGTGGCGAAGCTGTGCCGTAGTACATGGGGCGAGACCGGACGGTTGATCCCCGCCACAACGGCGTACTGCCGGACGATACGATCCACCGAGCGGGTGTCCAGGGCGTTACCCCGGCTGCTGAGGAAGATGACCTCCGCCTGTGGTAACAGAGCCGGGCGTAGTTCCAAGTACGCCTCGATGGCGCGGAGAGCCGCCGCTCCGCAGGGAACCCGCCGCAGCCGCTGACCCTTGCCCAACACCTCCACCAGCCCCTCGTCGGGGAAGAGCCGCTCCTGGGTCAGCCCTACCGCCTCGGCTGCCCGGAGTCCCGCCCCGTAGAGCAGCTCCAGCAACGCCCAGTCCCGCAGGCGTAGTGCCTCCCGCCGGGGCAGCCCAGCCAGAATCCGATGAATATGTCCCGCCGCGAGGCGGTGTCCCTCGCTGTTGATGAAGAGACAGTCGCTCTTTGCCTCCTGAGTCTCCCGCAGGTCGAGGTATTCTTGCGGCTGAATCCGCGCTGGAAGCGGGTCGCCGAGGCGCAGCTCCACCACCCGTGCCGGCGGCAGCTCCTCCTCTACAACCAGTTGCCGCAGCAGGCGATCCCTTAACAGAATAATGTCCGGGCGCAGTGGAGCCTCGACCAGAGCAACCGCCTCCTCCACGCTCAGATGCTCCGGGAGCTTCCGCCGCACTGCCTTTGTCCGGGGGAGCTGCTTCGCCGGGTTCGCCTCTACCAGTCCTCGCTGTACCAGCCAGCCGCCGAAGGAGCCGAAGACCGACCGTCGCCGCGCCAGGGTAGCCGGAGAATCGCCTGTTCGGCGGCGTTCTGCCAGGAATTTTCGCAGGAGCTTCGCCCGGAAGTCAGCCACCGTCGGTTCGTTTGATTCATTGGGCTGCTGCTCCAGCCAGCGGAGGAAGCGGGACAGCTCGCCCCGATACGCCCGCAGGGTGTGAGTAGAAGCCGCCGCGAGCCGCTCCCGCTCGACCAGAAACTTCTCCACCAGGCTGTCGAGCAGATCATCCATAAAGAGAGTTTAACATAGCCAGCGGGGGGAGTTCGCCAGCGAGATTGCTTCGACAATGCCACTGTATAGTCGCCTGAAAATATGCTACTATCACCCCCGTTGATAATACTGATTGATATTCTGGATAAGAGGTGGAGCATGAGCGTAAAGATTCTGGTTCCGGTAATTGAACGGCTTGCAGAGGCGGTCGAGACGATTCAAAGTAACTACGCTGATATGCTGGCAAAGATGGATAATGTGGCAACGGCGGTTAGTGGCGAACCGCATGGGTTGATATGGATACCTACATTGGTTGTGGCTTTCGTCACTCTGGGGATGCTTGTTTTTGTTTTTTTACAGAACAGACAGCAAAATACCATCCGGCTGAAGGATAAGATACTGGAGCAGATGTCAGATGCATATAGTAAAATAAATACATACAAAATAGACATAGATGATAGGTTGAGATTCGTTAAGTTACAGAAAAAATATACTGATATAGTTGATAGTCTAGCAAGCATGTTAATATTTTGTGCATATTTACCTATAACATATAATCATTACTTTGGCTACTTTGTAGAAGAGCAAGAAGTGAGTACTGATTGTGATATTGTGAATAAAGATAATGAATATGGAGACATGGTTGTCAAAATGAATATAGAATTCAAGAAAATTGCAGGGTTACCTCCAGAATTATTTATTTCTCGCTATAAATCAGAAAGATCAGCGTTTCGAGAAATAGTAAACAAAGTGATTCTTAGCAATGCTGAAAATTCAAACAAGGAAATTTCTGCTGAATGCAGTAACTTCTTAGACAAAATGAAAAAATCAAATACCCCCGGATTTCCCTCCTAGCTGGGTGAACCAACGACTAATACAGAGGAGTAACCGTTCCTCACCCTAACCCGCCATCACCCTTGTAGGGGCGCACCTGCGTGTGCGCCCTTTGTCAAACCACCAACGGTTCAGGGCGGACACATAGGTCCGCCCCTACAATACATGGTAAGATCGTCGTAGGGGATTACCTAACGGTCGACCCCTACGTTTGCCCCTGCGGCTACCTCTCACCTCAAGCCTATGACGCAACGTACCGCGTCGCGATTTGACATCAGTCAGCCGCAGCTTCTATAATAAAAGTTCTTATTGATGTTTAAGTTGGCATCTAATTAGTCTGTTCAAATACTCAAGCACGGTGGGGAAGCGATGAATCCCAGACAGCTGCCTCTGCCCTCTCTGACCCGCTTTATCCGGGAGCAGCTCCGGCGGATCGTCGATGATCGACGCTGGCGGGTCGAGCCGGAGGTATTGAGGAACTATAATGTTGATATTGAAGTCCTCTGGAACAACCCGCCGCAGAGTCATCTGCTGATCAAGCTCTCCAACAAGGCACTGTTCTACCTGCCGCTCTATCTCTCGTCGGATCCACTGCCCAGCTATCGAGAGGTGATCTCCGGTGTTATCGAGGGCAATTTTTGGTACATGTACGACCCTTTCCACCACCCCGACGGACTTCGGGAGCTGCTAGCCAGAGCCTACAGCGGCAATGCCGGGCGGCTGAACTTTGGTCTTCCTGAGCGGGGAAAGTACGCCGAGCCCATTCACAATGCCCTGGTCAATACCCTGGAGCTGAGCAGCGTTCCCCTGGAGCAGGATAACTATAAAACAACGCACAGCTATCGCTACCGGATAACCGCTCGCAGCGCGACGAATAGTCAATCCTGTTTGCTCAAGCGATACCTGCCCCGCTTTGAACTGGAGCGGGGACATCGAGAGTGGAATCTATCCAATCGCCTGGCGACAGCTCTGGTTCCCCAGCCACTGGGGCGGCTTTACGATGTCCGCTCTGAGCTTGTCCTGGCGGGTTTTTACGAAGAGGTTCAGGGCGACGAGCTGGAGTTGCCTCTTTGGCGGATTTTCAACCTCTTTGGCAAGGAGCCGCTGCCCTGGGTGATTGAGCAGCTTGAGCTGGTCTTTGGTCGAGTGTTCGCGGTTCTGCGCGGGTTCTATCAACAGCTGCATAGCTTTTGTGAGGAGAAGACTCCCGAAGAAACCATCCTCTCCCGGATCATCGCCAGGGCGGAGCGGGACTTCAAAACTCTCACCAGCTACCGCCCTTCAAAAAGGGTCTTTCAGAGGACTATCGCCGCCTTGCGCGACCATTTGGCAGCGGGAGAACTCCACGGTCCGCAGCCGATTCACGGCAACCTGAACTGGCACCGGATGATCTGGCATCATCCGCCGGACTTTACAGATGTCGATCCCAGAGTGGTTCCCGGACGGATCACCCTCACCGACCCGGAGACTATCCACCAGGGATTTTTGGAGGAAGACCTGGCAGGTCTGGCTGCCGCCAGTAATTCTTTGATGATGCTGCTAAAAAAACCGGAGCACAGTGCCACAGTCTTTTCCGTCTTCTGGCAGCAGTGGTTCGGCAATGAAGAAAAGCCTGAGGCTGTCCGCCCTCTGTTAACCTTTTTACGGCTACGGCATCTCCACATTGCCGCCCATTACGCCGCCGCAATGGGACGCGACTCCAGCCACAACGAGGAATACGACGCTTACATTTTCCAGCACCTTCACGCCGTTCAGTTCCTGAACCCATCGAAGGGGCGTTAGCGGCGATTAAGGCTGTCCTGGCTGAATACGATTAAGGCAACCACTGGTGGTTGCCCTTTTGATAGTCGGCGAAGGGTGGAGACACAGGTGCACCCTTGTTTTTAGCACCCCTCTCGCCTCTGGGGTGAGGGGCTGGGGGTGAGGGGTGGATACAATAAAGGGCAAAGACGAGCTTCGCCCTTTGTCAATATTGAACGAGGGCGATCACAAGAATCATCCTTACATAACCTTACGGCATTTAATGTTTACAAAGGTTTCAGAAAATACAACCGGGCGCGACCGTAGTCTCGTGCATCCTTTAGCTCGTAATCGGGAAAGCTCTCCCCGCCCAGCTTCTTTCCCTGTGAGGCGGTCTCCAGCACCAGCAGCCCACCCACCGTTGGGCGGAGCAGACCGGCGACACTATCCGGCGGAATGTTGTAGGGCGGGTCGGCAAAGACCAGCTCGTAGGGGCTGTCGGATTCGTTCCAGTTCTCAACAAACTTCGCCACGGGCTGGTTGAATATCCGTGTCTCGAAGCTATCACCAATGCGCTTCAGGTTGCGCTTCAGATAGCTGAGCGCTCCCTTGTCAAGCTCGATAAAATCGCAGCCAATGGCTCCCCGTGAGAGAGCCTCGATGCCCACGGTGCCGACTCCGGCAAAGGCATCCAGCACCCAGGAGTCGACGATCTCTCCGCCGAGGATGTTGAAGAGTGCCTCCCGGGTTCGATCCGTGGTGGGGCGGACGCGATCATCGGTGGGGGCGTAGAGCTTGCGGCCCTTGAACTGTCCTGAAATGATTCTCATTACCTTGCCGAAGTTGGGGTTATCCGTTTTCAGTGAGAGGTGGGTTCGATACACCCCAGAATCTGTTAAGGAAGAACAGTGCTTTTCTCTTCTACTGGTTTCTTGAAGAGCCGCTTCAGCTTCTTAATGCCGTTATAAATCTGAATCGGCCAGCTGCCGCTCAGCTCTATCGCCTGCACCGGGCAGACCTCGTGGCAGCAGAGGCAGGAGATACAGGCGGCGTGGTCGATGTGGTACTCGCCGTCCTCAAAGGGAATCGTGGCGTGGGGGCAGGCGCGGGCGCAGGCTCCGCAGCGGATGCAGTCTTTCTGTCTAATCACAGGGAAGGTACGAATCTGCTCGGCAACGTAGCGACCGAAGGGACCGGGAATCAGAGCCACCCAGGAGTTGCCGGGGATTTCGTAGTCCTGCTTCACTTCTGGAACATCGCCCAGCTCCTCGATCTCGTCAATCTGGAAGTACCCCCGTTGGAGGCAGACCCGCTCCACCGGCATCCGCTCGGCGGGGATCCCGATTCGGCTTGCCAGGGAATGATCCAGTGCCGGGGCGTTGCTGCCGACGATAATCCGCCCGAAGGGATAGGGGCTGCCGCCGGAGGGACCGTCGCCCTGCATCGAGATGATTCCGTCCACGATGTTCAGGTTCGGCGGGCGCAGGCGGTAAACGTCGGTGAGAATCTCGGCGAAGTCCCGTGGGTTCAACGCCTTACCGTGGAGCATCATCTTGCGCATACCCGGCACGTAGCCGAAGAGGTTCTTCACCGCACAGGTGAAGACGGTCAGCGAGTGGGTCTTGAGCTTGGGCAGGTTGACCACGGCGTCTGCATCGATAACAGGATTGGCGATGTGCAGCTCCCGGGCGAAGCGGTTCTTTCCTCGCAGGGTGCGATGCCCCGCCGCCTCGAAGCTGACCAGCTCCACTCCCAGCTCTTCGCAGACCGCGCCGATGCCGGTCTTCTTCCAGACCGTCTCCACCTTCCGGGTGGAGCCTGCCGGGGAATCGCCGACGAAGGGCGTGTAGCCAGCTTCTCGCAGAGAAGTCAGCACCGCCCGCAGAACCGCTGGGTGAGTGGTTACGACCTCCTCCGGGGCGAAGTTTGCCAGCATGTTCGGCTTGACCAGCACCCGTGCCGGAGCGGCGGGGAGGTGTGCCGACCAGCCGCCGACCAGAGCCAGGGACGCTGCCAGAGCCGCCGCCACCGCAGCGTCGTCATATGTGTTAGACTTGGCGTAGGCGATCTGGTGCTTTGCCATTCCGTCTCCAGTGATCCCGACCACAAAGGGCGATTATAACAGAGAATGAGTGTAGACAAGTAAAAGGTGTTGCATGTGTGATAAAGTAATGGGTCTTTTGAAGCCACGAGTACGTGATGGTGAATTATATACTTATGACCATGTTGAGTCTAAGTTATTACTTGCCCCTTTTTTCTTTTGTGCAGGGAAATGTTTGTTTAACATTCATAATGCCCCTGTAAAATCAAGAGGAAAACATCCATGGGCTGATATACAACCAGAAAACAACAATAAGTGGACATTTGAGTTTATGTTTGAGTTTCCTTTTGATTACCCTACGTTTGACGATAAAGGGCAGTTCACAATAACATTTCTGGATAATAACTGCCACGGAAAGCTATACTATTCATGTATGCTTGATAGCTATGATATTTATACTAAAGTAGACGATGTCAATGCCGAGCATACTGGTTCTTTTGTTTCGAATTATCCAGCATTATCAAACTCGATACTGCAGAACATCAGATTAGATAACAATGCCACTGTAGTTAAAAGAAATCTTAGCAGTGTTATTGTTGCATGTTTTACTCTGTGTGGTAGTGATCCCGTGGATGCCTTTGTTAGCAGTTATGAAAGAATCAGTAGGAAAATATTTAACTCATTAAATCATTTATTAGATGTCTGGAGAGTCAATGATAAGGCACGTCATTTAATACCACCTAGTATCTCAAGAATTCATGTTAATAAAGCCTGGATTGCTTGCATCGATACACAAGCTGAATTTTTGCATGCATATCGTTTCTTGATGAGCACAAGAGCAAAAAGCAACATACCACCAAATACTAGTGCTAGGATATGTGAACCAATGACAAAGGTTCGATTAAGTAAAATTGATAACTTCCTTGCTCTTGCACATTCCTACAAGTATGAGGGTAGCAATGAGATTTCCTTATTGCATTGTGCCTTTGCACTAGAGGTCGCTACCAATGATATGGTTGACTCCTACTTAAGGAGAATGTTTACAAAAAAGGAAATTAAAAGATTTGACTTCTCCTACTCACAACAACTCTCATATGCTTACGTTGTTCTTAGCAATAGTGATGGTTTTACTAAAGAACTATGGAAGGAAATAAACAAGATACGAAAGGCACGTAACAAGATAGCTCATGGAACCTCAAATGGTGTATCCGATAAAGAATTGGAGAGTTATTTAGACTCTGCACAACAGTACATCAATCTAGTCAAGCAATACCTTGAAGAAGAGGCAACCTAGCACATAATGCCCTCAATCAGAAACAGAACAGAGCAGGAACGGCTGGAGGACAAGCTCCTCTCGCCCTATGCGGCGAGGTCGGCGGAGACCCGTCGTCGGGAGCCGGGGTATCAGCCCGACCCCTTCCGCACCGAGTTCGCCCGCGACCGAGACCGCATCCTCCACAGCCGCCACCTGCGCCTGCTGATGCACAAAACCCAGGTCATCCCGGTTCCGCCCCATGCCAGCTACACCACCCGACTGACTCATACCCTTGAGGTTACGCAGGTTGCCCGCTCCATCGCCCGCGCCCTGCGCCTGAACGAGGACCTCACCGAGGCGATTGGACTGGGGCATGACCTCGGGCATTCGCCCTTTGGGCATACCGGCGAGGACACCCTGCGGCGGCTGATGCTCGCTGCCAACGCCGGGGGCTTTGAGCATAACGAGCAGTCGCTGCGGGTGGTGGACGAGCTGGAGCGGCTCGACCTCACCGAGCCGACCCGCCAGGGCATCCTCTGCCACACTCAGTACGACCCCGCCGACTATCCGGCTGGGCGAGAGCTGCCAGCGGAGCTGCTCCACCTCGGCTATTCGCCCAAGGGGCAGCCCTTCACCCAGCCGCGCAGTCTGGAGGCGCAGGTGGTTGACCTTGCCGACGAGATCGCCTACCTGAGCCACGATACCGAGGATATGCGTCGGGCGGGGATCTTCCCCGACGGAGCTAATAAAAATGGGGTGCAGGAAGTTCCTGAGCGGCTGCGGCAATTCTTGGACTCACCCAAGCGGGAGACCCTGCGCCTGCTGGTGCGTCGGCTGACCCGACACGCCGCCGGGCAGCTTGAGCAGGCGGAGGCACGGGGCGAGGAGCATCCGGTCATCGGCTATCCCGACGAACTGGCACGACTGGTGCGGGAGTTCAAGGAGTTCTCAAGGGAGCATTTCTATTTTCATCCACGGATTCTCTTCCGCTGCCGCCAGTATCAGGAGATGCTGGAGAGCCTCTTCCACCGCTGGCTCGCTCAACCGCCGGAGGAGCTGGAGCAGCCCTTTGCCGCTGCCGACAAGGGGGAACACCACCGCCTGCTGCTGGACTACATCGTCGCCCTGACCGACCACGAGGTGATTCACCAGTTCACGACGGGGTAGAGGCTTGAGGTTAGAATGGTATCGTAGGGGCGAAGCTGGTCTTCGCCCTTTGTTATACCTAAAAAGGGCGATCACAAGGATCGCCCTTCCGATAGCCCTGGGTGCTGTCTAGTCGTTGTCGCCGAAGACTTCGATTTTGTCGGGGTGGTCTTTGATAGACCGGAAGCGTTTGCGATTGAACCAAAGGTAGGCGGCTCCGGCGGCGAATCCGCCGATGTGGGCGAACCAGGCGACCCCTGAGTCGAAGGCGGTTGTGATGGCCGTCCAGCCGTTGAAGAGCTGGACGACAAACCAGAAGGGCAGGACAACGAGGGCGGGCAGGCGCATCGCCCAGAAGATGATCACGATGGGAACGAGGGTGAGGATCCGCGCCTTGGGGAAGAGGACGAGATAGGCTCCCAGCACCCCGGCGATGGCACCGGAGGCACCGATGATCGCCGCTTCGCTGACGGGATCGAAGATGAACTGAACAAAGGTGGCGATGAGTCCGCAGAGGAGATAGAAGACGAGGTAGCGGATATGCCCCAGGCGGTCTTCGACGTTATCGCCAAAGACGAAGAGGAAGAGCATGTTGCCGGCGATGTGGATGAATCCGCCATGGAGGAACATCGAGACGAAGGGGGCATAGAGCAGGCGGAAGAAGCCGAAGTGGGCGATGGAGCGGGTGAGGTGGATGGTGTAGTCGGCGGGGACGAAGGCGTTGGCGAGGAGCATCCGGGTAACCCGGTCGCCCATCATCAGCTCGAAGATGAAGACACCGATGTTCAACGCAATGATGGCGACGTTGACGTAGGGAAAGCGGCGATGCTGGATGTCGTCCCTGAGCGGAATCATTGCTGTCCTGTCATTGGTTTGAGGCGGTCTGTTTCCGGTGGATAGGCGGTGAACAGCCCCTCGGTCTCGGTGGCTGCCAGAAGTGAACCGTCGGAGAGCTGAACCAATCCCCGGCAGGAGGTCGGGGAATCTGTCCACTGTCGCCAGCGGTTGCCGCTTAGGTCGGCGTAGTACAGACCTGCCGGACGCAACCCGGTGGTTGCGATGAAGAGCCGTTCGTCAACAAAAGCCAGCGCTCCGACCTGCTTGTATTCGGGGTCGATTCCCCGCTCCTTGTACCAGTGGTCGCCGCCGTCGCCGGAGAGGTAAAGCCCGTTATTCATCGTTCCGGCGTAGAGGGTCTGGTTCTCGGAACGGTAGTTGAGCAGGGTGATCTCAGCGGCATCCAGTGGTGCAGTGGCGCGGAAGATCAGCGGCTGCCAGGCAGCTATTAAGGAGTCATACTGCCAGAGTCCGGCTCCCAGAGTTCCGGCGAGGTACTGCGCACCGTCCTCAGCGGGCATGGTTACCAGGGCGGTAATGGCACAGTCGGGCAAGGCTCCGCCGAGGGGAGTCAGGCTGCCGTCTGCATAGAGCGAGACTGCTCCCACCGTTCCGATGAGGATTCCGTCCTCAGCCTTAGCCAGCGACCAGACCGCCTCACCTTCCAGAGTCAGCGGGGCAGCGGTGCCATCGCTAAACAGCCAGAGACCGTCATCGCCGCCGAAGTAGAGTCCATCCCCCACAGGCAGAAGGCAGTAAACCTCCTGTCCGGTGGTTTCGATAACTTGGCTCCAGCTTTGGGCGGAATCGTTACTGAGCCAGAGACCGTCGCCTTGAGTTGCCAGGTAGAGACGGGTGGGATCGTCGGGACTAATCGCCAGAGCACGAACCGGCGAATCGGTCGATTTACCGGCGAACTCCCAGCCCTCGTAGGGCGAGCCGCCACAGCCGATCAGCAGGGTAAGGACAATAAACAAGAGCAGAGAGAATCTAATCACCAGGCGACCTTTGCATAACTCGATGAACTTGACTGCCCGTACGTTCAGGAGGCTGCTGTTAGGCGAATAGAATATCAGTAATCATAACGGATAGCGACAGTTATGAAACAAGAACGATTTTAGCCAAAGCCGGACACAGGCAGCGAAGGTACTTCTGTAAAAAATCTCATCCGAGCAGTTTAGCAAATCGTCCTTACCCTGTCCATTCCCTCGGCGGATGATGGGTTTGTTCACATCCGCCAGCAATCTGTTCTATACTGATCGCCATGCTCATCGCACTCATCATCGCCCTGCTGTTTGGTGGCTACGCTGCTCCCCCGGAGCCAGCAGAGGGAGAACAGCTCCCCGTGCCGGTGCTGATGTATCATCGGATTGATGTTCACGGCGGCGGGCGTTACAACGTTTCGCCAGTGAAGTTTCGTAAACAGCTTGAGGAACTCCGCCGGGCGGATTACTATCTGATCAATATTTCCGACCTGGTTGAAGGACGGCTTGACCAGGTTCCGGCGGGGAAGCGTCCTGTGGTGCTGACCTTCGACGACTCCGATGACAGCCACCTGCGGTTCCTGCATAACGGACGGCTCGATCCCAACTGCGCCGCCGGGGTTCTGGAACGGTTCTGCGAGAAGCATCCCGACTTTGGTCACGGCGCGGCGTTCTTCTGCCTAGCGGGTGGCGAGCGTGCCAGCTTTTTTAACGATTACCTTCGCTGGGAGGAGAAGCTGGTTTGGCTCCTCGACCACGGCTACGAGATCGGCAACCACACCACCACCCACCCCGATCTGTCGAAGCTGACCCCGGAGGAGATTGTCTGGGGTTGCTGGAGCAGGCGATCGGCGAGCGAGAGGGCTACCTCCGTGGGCTTTGCTATCCTTACGGAGCAATCCCCCTCACGACAGAGCAGTACGCCGCCTGTCATTCGGGGGAGCTGGATGGATTTCGTTACGAGATGGACTACGCCGTGGCAGCCTGGGGCGGACTCTGTCCCAGTCCGGAGCTGCCGGAGTTCGGCGGAATGCGCTATCGGATTCCCCGGATTGAGATTCACGAAGACCGGGGCAACGGCGGCTTTGATGTGCGCTGGCTGACCCGATTCACCAGCACCTATGAAAGCTCAGGACAGCACTGGAAAAGCCCCCGCGCATTACTGCTGGACTGGTGGCGGTGGCTCTGGTCAGCAACTGGACACAGAAGTTTCGGCGGAAGCTGGTTAGCAGACTCCCTCACCAAGCCGGTCGAGGGCTTCCACCGACCGCTGAAACAGCTCCCGCCACCACCAGCACGTTACCGTTAATCCGTCCGTTGTACCTCTACTTTATACACTACAGGGAAGTTCCCTTGCAGAGGCTTGCGGGATCTACTACTACCTTTGCCCAATAAACTGTCCGTTGGGCCAGAGTTGCATCGGGACATCTTCGCCACGCTGCTTCGTCTTGTAGCGGGCACAATCCTCGAAGTGTAGCTTGCAATAGAGACTCTTTAGTGCGTCAATAGAGCCGGGTAGTCTTAGATTGTTGTAGAACGGACACCCACTTATCAACGGGCAATCAATAATTTTCATGGTTCCTCCTGCGAAACAACATAAAGGATGGATTGATCGTAATCACAACCCCCACCCAGCATACCTGAAGTATGTGGCAGACGCTGTGATATGTCAAGCATTTTTTGAATAAATATCCTTCCCCGTGTGCACTGCTTTATGATGTCCGTTGTTGGATCTGTTACAGAAAAAATAGGCTCCCTTACGGGAGCCTATGATAATAGTTGATACCTTGTTACTTTTCACCAACTATTTGTCCGTTGGGCCAGAGCTTTTCCGGAACCAGCTCACCGTTCTGTTTTCTCTGATACCGGGCGCACTTTTTATAACGCAGCTTGCAGTAGAGATTCTTTAACACATTGGCGACACCAGATAGATTCAGGCAGTTGAAAAACTGGCAGTTCTCCAACGATGGGCAGGGGTCAAATTCCATGATCTCTCCTAGAGAAACAGTACACCATATTCGATTACTCTGGTGTAACTAGACAGGACACCACTACCTATAAGATACACCATCTATGATCTCTTGACAAGGGCTAATCTATCCTTTTCTACCTTGATTGTAGTAAGAGCATTGCTACTGACACAAAAGCGACCCTTGATGGGTCGCTTTCGATATTCGTTAGCTCTTAGCCATGGACTTCGATAATCCGGCGCAGTAACTTTTCATCTTTGGCGGCAAGGAGCGAATCACGCACAGCTTTGTCGTTTACCAGCCGGGCGATCTTCGAGATCGTGCGCAGGTGGATGTGATGGTCGTCCACCGGGCTGATCAGCAGGAAGAACAGCCGTACATCCTCGCTGTGTTTCTTACCGAAGGAAATCGGCTTATCGCTGCGCCCCACGGCGAGGATTGGCTTGTTGGTACCGGCGAGCATCAGGTGAGGAATGGCAACACCGGAGCCGACGGCGGCCTCGTACTCCAGCTCGCGATTGAAGATAGCCGAAAGGAGCTGGGCGTTGGTCGGCAGACCGGGCTGACCGACGATCAGGTGCGCCAGCTCGTCAAGGACTTCATGTTCTTTCTCCGCAGCCAGGTTGAGATTGACCGCACCGGATGGAATCAACTCTTCGAGATTCAAGCATTCTCCTTTGACATCGCCTGTGTTTTTGCGAAAGCGGCGGGAGTATAAGAACAAAGCCAATAAAAAGCAAGAGCGACTATTACAAAAGTTGTAATTCAGCATCGATGGCAGGACTTCACCGCTAGCTGTAATGTCTCCGTGGGCGATAGTTCCCAGGCACAGTAACCGTATTTACGGTGAGTCTTCTGCGGGATTCTTCGAATCGATACGAAGGTGCTTCCGCAGCAGTAGTCCCAGAGTCAGCTCTACGACACCCAGAGTAACATACATGATGTGGAGCCAGTGAATTCCCATCCACCAGACCTGGGCGACAATCCAGAGGATCAGAAACACTCCTAGCCCAACGGCAATCTTGTCGGCGTGTCGATAGCGGCGGAAGGATGCCAGTCCACCGAGGATGCTTCCGATTCCGTTGACCATCAGCAGAAAGATTCCCGGAATCAAAAAGTTAGGGAAGGGCGTATTGGCAAGCATAGAGAGGGGCATCCCCAGGCTGCTGCCACTGGGGTCAAGAAGCATCATCAGACCCGCCGGTACAGCACCGATGCCGATGAATATCTGCAGGATACCCAGCACAACGGAGAGCGGCTTCCCACTATTCTTAGTTTGGTTCATGCTGTGAACCCCGTTACTCGTCTTTAGCCCGAAACAGGTAGAAGAGATAGACCGCGCCGACGAAGAGCGTCGCCAGACCTCCGGCGATGAAGACTCCCCAGATGCCCAGGTTTACTCCAATTCCGACTCCCAGGGGGATGTAGATGGGGAACTGGGTGGCGTGAACGGTGAACTCATCGCGAGGTGGGCGTTCAAGCAACTGGTCAAGACCAAACTGCAATGCCGCCGCCAGAGCCGCCGTACCGGTGATAACCTCCCACCAGGGCAGCATCGCCGGACCGGCATCGATGGCGTTGCGGATGATCAGCCCAACGCCGAAGGGCGCGGCAAAGGCGACCCCCCAGGCGATCAGATCTCCCAGCAAACGCAGGGGATGGCGGGTGAGGATGTTCCCCAGCCAGATCAGGGCGATGGCTGCGAGAAAGACAAGAGTTGTGGTGGAAAACATTTAACTCACCATATTTTCTTCATGATCCTTAACTCGGACAAATACAGGTCTTTTCAGACCAAAGCCATCTCCAAACATGATAGCTTGTCGGTCAGGTAAAGTGGGGATTGATTTTGCCAATTCTCCGAAAATCGAAGAATAGAAATCAATCGTGGTGTTATCAAAGGCTCGGAAAGCAATATGTGAGTTACACTGTGAAAGGATACTCTTGGTTACCGTAGCTGTACGCTGGGAGATAAGAAAACACCCCAATCCATACTTCCTGCCTTGCATAATATATCTTGATGTTTGTTGAGCTGCATGATACTCAGGATGCTCTTTTTTAGAAAATCCCTCTGGTACTAGGGTATGGGCTTCCTCAAAAATGAGGAGACATCGACTACTATTATCGTTTGTTTTCAATTTGCTGATAAGGTGTTTACAAATTATCTCTGCTTCTTCAGAGGATGTTAATAACCGTGTTCCAACTTTCACCCCATTTCTTAAGTAAAAATTGTCCCTTGTCTGACAAGTTGGACCAATTATTCCGATATCATAGACGCAAAGTTTAGAGTCTGGTGAGTCAATAAATTCTTCTATCGCAATCTTCATTTGAGCATCATAACTTTCGACACTTCCACCTTGCGCAGTAGCATCATTTTCCTTATTTTTAACAGCATTACATATGCTACTGATTTGATTATAATCGATTTCCCACAGATTGTTGCCTTGTGTTCTAAAGTGTTTTGCGTATTGCAAGGTCATGTCTAAGCAAATAATCTTGAGATTAGGGTCATGTTTTAGTAATCCTTCTATCAACTCGAATACAATAGTCGTTTTTCCAACACCCGTAATACCAGTGATCGCCGTACTGTGAGTGATTATTTTGGAGGGATCAACAGGAATTCTAAAGTTACTGCTTTTATCTTTGCCTACCAACTTACCGATATAGATTTGGGTTTTCCCTGCTTCTTTTTGTTTGATCTTAGCCACCTTAACGGGACTGTAGGTTGCTGGGCTTTGCTGGGTAAACAGGAACTCATCCTGTCCCTTCTTGCTGTTAAAGCATTGTTTTCCTATCTGATAGGCTTCAACAATTTCTACAGGCATCTTCAGTTGCTTGTCGTTGTTATGCTTCCATTCATCCTCGGAAACGATATGGGTAATTTGATAGTAGTAAACACTTTCTCCATCGCCATCCTTCAATTTGACAGAAATCGGCTCACCAACTTGGTTGCCACTTTCAAACATATGAATACGAATCAGACGTTCATTTGATTTTGGTAACACAAAACCAATAATATCTTCTGCATTGCTTTTAGTCTTGATCTTAACTGCGTAGAAATAATTACCATCCATTTCCTCACTTAATTTTGTGATGAGTTTATATTCAATTTCTCCACTTGAAGATTCTGGTTTGTGAACACTGCCAACCTTCAAAGTATCACTGGTCACAAGAGCAAATTTGGAGCCAAACTCTTCAAGTATTTCAAAGTTAACCGGCTCACCATCCTGTTTTATCAATTTATGCCAGGGAGTCAAGATAACGACTAAAGTAAATGGCAAAATAATCCACAGTGCAATTTCACCATATTGAGGCGTTGCAAGGTACATCATAAACCCAACGGGAAGTAGATAGCCCAGCTTTAATTTTTCAATGGTAGAGTTTATTCTTTTGTAGAGGTTTAGTGAGCGTTTATTACTTGATTTTTTGAGAGAAGACAGCAGAACAGTAGAAATAATCAGCCCCAATGCTACTATATTCCAAATACTTCGTCCTGGCAATAGTATGTTTTTATATGAGAGGGATGTTATAAGTATCGCTGAAGACGATATAAGAAAACTCGCTGCCGTTGTGTAATAAGGTTCTGTGATCAATGCTGAGATAAGTAGAACGACGAAACCAGATAAGAACCAACTCGGTGTTTCGCTAAATGCAAAAAATTCTTCCCACCCAACAACATATCTACCAATACAAGCGGCAACAGCCAAAGCCACTACAAAGATAGCAAGACGTAACCAAAAAACCTTAATCGATGAACTCATGAACCCTCCTTAAAACTACCCAGACACTCTAGCATAGTTGCTATTATCTATCAAGATCAAAAGCGACCCATACGGATCGCTTTTGATTGTCTGAATACACTGCGTTGCTACCCGCTAATTTTGCGCCCTTCGGCGAAGGCCTTCTTGTTTACGTCAACAAACTTTGCCTTCACCCGCTTCTCCAGCGCCGCCATCCAGTTCTCCT
>JAIOSI010000037.1 GCA_021107695.1 bacterium | reverse complement strand
CCCAGCACCCGTCGGCTGTTGGTAATCAGCTTACCTTCAAGGAGTTCCGTACCCGCCTGGAAGGCCACGCTGGCGAAGTCATCCTTACCAAGCCCGGTGATTTCTTTACCCTTTTCGATCTGTCCGGGATAACCGGCACTGGCGAGGATCACCGTGGCGGTTTTCTTTGCCGTGAGGTTGACCTGCTTAACTGGCAGATGACCCGTGGCAGAGGCGTAGAGCAGCATCAGCAGGTCGTAGGCGATGCGTGGCACAATCGCCTGGGTTTCCGGATCGCCCCAGCGGCAGTTGAACTCGATGACCTGAGGTCCCGTTGGGGTCATTATCAGCCCGACGTAGAGCATTCCGGTGTAGGGATGCCCGGTCTTTGCCATCGCCGCCAGGGTGGGGTGGACGATTGTATCCATAACGAGGTTGCGCAGCTCATCGTTCAAGGCTCCGCTGGGAGAGCAGGCTCCCATTCCCCCGGTGTTCGGACCGATGTCGCCCTTGCCGATTCGTTTATAGTCCTGGGCGTTTGCCACAATGCAGGTTCCGCCGTTGCCGTCGCAGAGGACGAAGAGGGAAACCTCTTCTCCGGTCAGGAACTCCTCAATCACGACGGAGTTTCCAGCATCGCCGAAGGCCTTGTCCTTAAGCATCGCGCTGAGTGCCCGTTCCAGCTTTGCCGGGTTTTCGCAGATGAGAGCGCCTTTACCTCCGGCAAGACCGTTGGCCTTCACCACTAGGGGCAGGCGGTGGGAGCTGGAGAATCGCCAGGCGGCGTTGAAGTCGTCAAAGACCCCAAAGCGGGCAGTGGGGATGCCATTGCTCGCCATCAGTTCTTTGGCGAAGGTTTTGGAGGATTCGATCTTCGCGGCTCCCGCCGTAGGACCGAAGATGGTCAGTCCCTTGCGCTGGAACTCGTCCACAATGCCCTCGGCAAGGGGAATCTCCGGTCCGACGATGGTCAGGTCGATTCCGGCTCCCCGGGCGAAGTCCAGCAGGGTGCCGATTTCGCTGCCGGGCAGCGGCGGAATCTCCGCCAGCTCGGCAATCCCCGGATTACCCGGGTGGGCGTAGAGCTTCTCAAGGCGCGGCGAACGGCTGACTCCCCATGCCAGCGCGTGTTCCCGTCCACCCTGTCCAATAATCAGTACACGCACGTTAGTGACAATCCTGTGAAAGAGTAAAGTTTAAGGAACCAGTGTCTGCACTAGTGCTTAAAATGCCTGGTTTTGGTGAAGAGCATTGCCAATCCAGCCGCGTCCACGGCGGCGATGACTGCGGGGTCGCCCTTGGAGCCACCGGGCTGAATAACCGCCTTGACTCCGGCTTTCGCCAGAGCCTCCACACCGTCCGCCATCGGGAAGAAGGCATCGGAGGCGGCTACGGAGCCAGCGGCACGA
The DNA here is from genome assembly GCA_021107695.1 of bacterium. Lineage (GTDB taxonomy): Bacteria > RBG-13-66-14 > RBG-13-66-14 > RBG-13-66-14 > RBG-13-66-14 > JAIOSI01. The sequence continues at coordinate 5,953 of JAIOSI010000037.1, read as the reverse complement.
TCGCCAGCCTTGCGAACCGCGATTTCCGCCGAATCCACCCGGCTCATCTGTCCAGCCCCAACACCGACCAGCCAGTGAGAGCCGTCGTCTTCGCCCTTTGCCAGGACGATGGCGTTGCTCTTCACATGTTTGCAGGCACGCCAGGCGAAGTTCAACAGAGCCTTCTCTTCAGCGTCAGGCTGACGCTTGCTGGCAACCTCAAGCTCCGTGGCGAAGTGGGAGTCGCTCTGCTGTAGCAGCAGTCCGCCGGGAATGAAGCGTCCGTCGAAACCGATCTCCGGGATAGCCTCACCGAGAGCCAGGAAACGGCGATTCTTTTTCTTTGTCATCCGCTCAAGAGTGTCGTCTTCGTAGCTCGGCGCGGCGACGCACTCAACGAACTTCGTCTTGTGTAGCCGCTCGGCGGTAGCGACGTCCACCGGACGGTTCAGAGCAATGATACTGCCGAAGGCACTCATCGGATCGCCAGCCAGAGCCAGCTCATAGGCTCTCTCCAGGGTATCGGCACTTGCCAGCCCGCAGGGGTTGGTGTGCTTGATGATGGCAACCGTCGGACGGTCGAAGTCGGCAACCATCGCCCAGGCGGCGGCGAGATCCCAGTAGTTGTTGAAGCTGAGTTCCTTACCCGCCAGCGGTTTAGCGGCGGCAATCCCACCGCTCCGGCTCAGGTCGAGGTACAGCGCGGCACTCTGGTGAGGATTCTCACCGTAGCGCAGCATCCGCTCCTTCTTGTAGCCACCGAAGAAGAGCGGTGGCAGGGCGGTATCCGGCGAGAGGTAAGCGGTGATGGCGGCGTCGTAGGCGGCGGTATGGGCGAAGGCCTTGGTCGCCAGCTCCCGGTTCAGCTCCTCGGAAACTCCACCAGCCTCAATTGCTTTGGCGACGCGGTCGTAGTCCGCCGGGTCGCAGAGGGTAATGACGTGGGCGAAGTTCTTTGCCGCAGCTCGCAGCAGGGCTACGCCACCGATGTCAATCTGCTCGATTGCCTCGGCAAGTCCGGCTCCCGCTGCCACGGTCTTCTGGAAGGGATAGAGGTTGACGATGACGAGGTCAATCTCCGCGCCACCGAGCTTTTTCAAGTCTTCCGAATCTTCCGTCGTCCGACGGGAGAGAATCCCGCCGTGGACACGGGGATGGAGGGTCTTTACCCGACCGCCCAGCACCTCTGGCGAGGCGGTGTATTCGGCAACGTCGGTAACGCTCAGACCGCCCTCACGGAGGGCTTTTGCCGTGCCACCGGTGGAGAGCAGCTCTACCCCGGACAGGCGACGGGCGAACTCGATCAGACCGCCCTTGTCGGCAACGGATACCAAAGCTCGTTTCGGTACAATCACAGCTGCTCCAGAGCGGAAAAACCAAGTAGAGGTTTACTTTGACGAGCTGGCTATTTGAATCGGTGCAGGCTGCCAGTGTACCCTACAGTAAGCCCCAGGACACCAACCAGCGAACGGGTATTGTAGCATAAAAAGCCAGCTATTGCTGAAAAACAACGGGGTGGAAGGAAGATGTTCAGATTCCGTTGTTAACGAGAATGCGCTGTTGGTGATTCTTGCGAATGTGCAGGGGGTGTGCCCGTTTGGCTGGCACAGTCATTTTGGTTTTTACTGAATAGCTCCGAATTTGTTTCATCGTAATTTATCAGCGTTTGTTTATAAATTAGAGTACCTCTGCGGTTTCAAGATTGAGAGACTGTTGGGTATTGCCGGGCCGGTTAAGCCGCTGGATGCTTCCGATGCCCTGGCAGTGGCAATCTGCCACCAGCAACAACCCGCACAACCCTCTTGATAAAATCTCCCCTCTAATCTATACTACCCGCCGCTCGTCTGTGGCGGAGTAGCTCAGCTGGTTAGAGCACACGGCTCATATCCGTGTTGTCGAGAGTTCAAGTCTCTCCTCCGCCACCAAAGGGGCTAGACAAAAGCAGCCGGGGTTTGCGGTAACATCAGCATTTATAGGCTGGGCGTGATTGTATTCGGGACACAGGAAACTGTGACTTTTTTTATACCGATTTTTCGACCAATACTCTGCTATCTCTTGAAGCACCGCAGCCGCTGTGCTAAGGTTCACCTGTTGAAGATGTCCCATAGCTATTTTTAAGGAGAACCCTCAGATGAAAGCCATGCCCCGCAAACTTAAAGCCCCCACCGGAACCGAACTGACCTGCAAAGGCTGGCAGCAGGAAGCCGCTTATCGGATGCTGCTGAATAACCTTGACCCCGAAGTTGCCGAAGATCCGGACAATCTCATCGTTTATGGTGGCTCTGGCAAGGCTGCTCGTAACTGGGAGTCTCTGGAGGCGATTCTGGAATCGCTGAAGAAGCTGGAGAACGACGAAACCCTCCTCGTACAGTCGGGCAAGCCGGTGGCGGTTTTTAAGAGCCACTCCGAGGCTCCCCGGGTGTTGATTGCCAACTCTAACTTAGTACCGAAGTGGGCAACCTGGAAGCACTTCTACGAGCTGGAGGCGAAGGGGCTGATGATGTACGGTCAGATGACCGCTGGCTCGTGGATCTACATTGGCACCCAGGGTATCCTTCAGGGAACCTACGAGACCCTGTCCGAGCTGGCGCAGCAACACTTCGGCGGTTCTCTAAAGGGACGCTGGGTTCTCACCGGCGGCATGGGCGGAATGAGCGGGGCGCAGCCGCTCTCGGTAACGATGAACAATGGTGTCTGCCTCGACGTTGAGGTTGACCCCAAACGCATCCAGAAACGCCTCGACACCGGCTATTGCGACCGCATGGTCAGCGACCTCGACGAAGCACTGGCACTGGTGAAGGAATATACAGAGAAAGGCGAGCCGCTCTCCATCGGTCTGGTGGGCAACTGCGCCGATGTGCATCCCGAACTGGTGCGGCGCAAGGTCGTCCCCGATGTGGTAACCGACCAGACCAGCGCGCATGACGAACTTAACGGCTACGTTCCAAACGGCATGAGCCTTACCGAGGCTCTTAAACTCCGCCAGAGCAACCCGAAGGAGTACAAGAAGCTCTCATTAAAAGCAATGGCTGTGCATATGAACGCCATGCTGGAGATGCAGAAGCTCGGCAGCATCGCCTTCGACTACGGCAACAACATCCGGGGAATGACCCTGGAGAACGGCGCGCCGAATGCCTTTAACATCAAGGGCTTCGTCCCGCTCTATATCCGTCCGCTCTTCTGCGACGGCAAGGGACCGTTCCGCTGGTGCGCCCTTTCCGGCGATCCCGAAGACATCTACAGAACCGATGAAGCGGTGCTGCGGATGTTCCCTGAAGATGAGGCTCTGGCACGCTGGATCAAGAAGGCGCAGGATCAGGTTCACTTCCAGGGACTACCCTGCCGCATCTGCTGGTTGGGCTACGGCGACCGCCTGAAGCTGGGTCTGGAGTTCAACCGCATGGTACGCGAGGGCATCGTCAAGGCTCCCATCGTCATCGGGCGCGACCACCTCGACTGCGGCTCCGTTGCCAGCCCAAACCGGGAGACCGAGGGGATGAAGGATGGCTCCGACGCGGTAAGCGACTGGGCGTTCCTCAATGCGATGATCAACGTCGCCGGTGGAGCAAGCTGGGTCAGCCTTCATCACGGTGGTGGCGTGGGGATGGGCTACTCCCAACACGCTGGAATGGTCATCGTCGCCGATGGCAGCGAAGAGATGGATCGCCGCCTCCGCCGGGTGCTGACCACGGACCCCGGCATGGGTATCGCTCGCCACGCCGACGCTGGCTACGAACGGGCAATCAACAATGCCAAAAAGCACGGGGTCAACATCCCCATGCTCTAGGCAACCAGCTTGAAGCTGGACACAGTTCGCGGCTGATGGGTTTAGCTAAACCAACGATTCCACCCACGTTTAACCGCTTCCGTTGGTCGCTTGCATATCTGTTTTATGTGGTGGAGTTTCTCGGTTGATTTTCTGATGCGAAGCATCAGACTGTGGTGCAGCGTACTACGCTGCCCTTCGGTCAGAATACCTTGAGAATAGTTGCACATCGCCAAGGTCTTACGTAGGGGTCGACCCTTAGGTCGACCCGCAAGACGGCGATGGGTTACCATCTTCAACATTCAGGGACACGGCACGCTGTGTCCCTACAAAACTATAGAAGCGGGTTTTTGCGTATTTCGCAACAATCTTTATCGTGTTAAAATAGGGCGGTGAAAGCTGCCCTTTTTCATTTGGAGTCAGAGATGATCTCGCTACGCTGGCTATCGCTATTACCATTGATACTGCTGACCGCCTGCGCACCGGAGCATGGTCCCGGTGGCGAGCTTGTCAGCGGACGCTATGCCATCGAGGCTCCTCACGACGGCTGGATTGCCGCTGAGCCAGCTCAGGACGACGGTGGGCTGTTCATCCGGCTCTACAAGGCGGGCGATGACGACGAGCTGGGCTATCTGGAGCTGTTGCCCTATAACCGCTATCTGGACGACGAGTCGACGGTTCGCTCTCTGGGGCTGGAGGCAGTGGTACAGGCTGATCTGGCTAACATGCTGACCATCGAGGTGGAGCGGGTCAGTGACGGGCTGGCTTGGCTGGAGGATGAGGCGCGGCGGTACTCTGAGCCGCTGGTTGGGGTGAGTCATCGCTTCGAGGACGACAAGGCGCAGGTTGAAGGCGACCGCTCGGCACGCGCCTTCAATGAGCTATCCTTGCTGCTCATCGGCGATCAGCTCTACCTGACGGCGTTCTACTGCTACGCCGACGAGGTTGAGACACTGCTGCCGGAATACGAGGCTGTCAAGGCGACTCTGACAATGGATGGACAATCCCTCTTCCCGACAGTATCGACAACAACCGAGCCGCAATGAAGCCCTCTCTGATCATCACGGTTCTGCTCGTTGCGACCTTACTCCTCTTCTCCTGTGATGAAGAAGAACGACAACCCGCGCCCGCCGGTCAGGCTCCGGCAGGAGCCGAAACCTCCTCCACCAACGACGGGGAACAGCCTGCGGGAACGACTGACTCAACTGCTATCGGCTTCCACAATCATTCGCCCTACACCATCTTCACGCCGAGTACCAACTGGATTGACCATACTCAGGGTGGCACACCTTTTTTCGTTCGAGTCGAGGAGATTGGCTCGAACAATGAGCTGGCGTATCTGGAGGTCTATCCGCTCTACGACCTCCCCGAAGTTGTGGAGGACGCGCTCTGGCTGGGATTGGAGCCGGACGCGGCTCTGGAGGAGTACCTGCGGGAGCTGGTTATCGAGATGGTTCCCGACGCAGAACTCACTAATAGTCAGTCGGTTACGATCGACGGCTACTCTGCTGCCCGGCTGACCTACGAAAGCGAACTGGACGAGGTCGCTGGCGGACGCGCGCCGATCTTCAGCGAGGTAACCCTGGTGCTGGTCGGGCGGCGGCTGCACCTGGTCGAGGCGTACTGCTACGCCGAGCTGACAGGGCAGCTTCATCAGGAGCTAACCATCCTCGCCGACCACCTGCTGATCGACCCGCCGCCACCACCGCCCGTTGTCTTAACCGAAGAGGAGCTGGCAGCCCTTGAGCTAGCCGAGGGTGAAGCAGGGACCGTAGAAACCATAGACAGCGAAGCAGCAGATTCCCCAGACGAAGCGAGTGAGATTGAGTAGCAACTTCCTTAGCATCATTCAGCGTAAACGAGACGGCAAGAGCCTGCGGGAGGGCGAGCTGCGGCAGTTTGTCGAGTCGGCGACCGCCCTCACCCTCGGTAAAGAGACCGTCCCCGCCTACCAGCTGTCCGCCCTGCTGATGGCAATCTACCTGCGGGGGATGGACTTCAAAGAGACTCTGACCCTCACCCGCGCCATAGCCGACTCCGGTCAGCGACTGACCTGGTCCGGCGTGGAGCGTCCCCTGGTGGACAAGCACTCCACCGGAGGGGTGGGAGAAACGCTCTCGCTCATCGTTGTTCCTCTGTTCGTCGCATGTGGAGCCGCCGTGCCGACGCTTTCCGGCCGTGGGCTGGGCCATACCGGAGGCACGCTGG
>JAIOSI010000272.1 GCA_021107695.1 bacterium | reverse complement strand
GCAGCGTGCTGCGCCCTTTGTTGAATAACCAGAAAGGGCAGCCACAGGGGGCTGCCCCTACATGTACAATCAGTCTGGATGGATTGCGTTGCCTACTCGGCTTCTAAGGCGTCGTCGTTAAGCTCGCGGGACATATCGGCGGCGGAACGAGGCTCGATCAGCCGCTCCTGAGAGATTTCGTTGAGCGAGACGTTGGTTACCTTGACCGAGCGTGGGGTGCTGTAACGCTGCCGGACGGCGTTGATCTCCGGCGCCCGCCGGGCAGCATCCATCACCAGGGTGTAGCGGTCGTGGGACTTCTTAAGCATTGAGTCCGTTGACAGACTGTAGGAGGCGAGCATGTCATCCCAGGTCGGATCAAAGCGCGGATCCAGCTCCAGCTTGATTTCGGAAAGCTGAATGTCAGATTTTTCTTCGGTTGACATGATAAAACTCCAGGGTGGCTAACCAGCAACGCAGTGCGTTGCATCACAGAACTGGGCTTCGCCCAGAAAACCTTGTATTTATCCAGAACACCTTCGTAGGGGCAGACCTATGTGTCTGCCCTCTGAAACTTAGCCCTCCATCCCGACCTTCCCCCAAAGGGGGGAAGGAGATCGGTTTGAGCTATGACCGTGTGGTAACCAACGTAAATCAATCAACAATCCCGGTCGAGTAAGCAAGGTGCAACGCTTGGCGTTACTCTTCGTCGCGCATGTGTTCGAGCATGTAGCTGGCACTTTCGGCAAGCTCGCCCGTGGGCCAGTTTTCGAGGTAGGTGTTGAATGCCGTCTCGGCAGCATCGAAGTTCTTCAGCTTGTCGGAGAAGAGGAAGCCGATCATGAACTGCGCCTTGGCGGCTTCGGGGGAATCCGGATAGAACTCAAGGATCTTCTCGTAATAGTCAATCGCTGTGGGTGGAGGAGCGACCTCTGCCAGTTCGTAAAGCTCGGCGGCGTCTTCTTTTGGCTTGGACGGGGCGTTGAGAGCGTCGTAGTCGAAGCTGGTCGGGTAATTAGTATCAAGATCCTCATAAAAGTCATCGTACCTGACCTGGGAGAATCTTGACATGAGGTTTAGACGAACCACAGGTTCAACCTCTTCAAAACTTTGGTTCCTGACCGGACGGTAAGCGTTCCGCAGGACAATCACCCATACTCCATCTTTTGTTTCAAAGGGATCACTAAACTCACCATCGGCCAGTTTGGTGAGCGCAAAATCGATGACAACTTTAGCATCTCCACCAAAAGCGCGAATCACCGAGCTTCTGGAAAGGAAACCTAACGAGCCACCGACTTCTACTGAAGATTCGTCCTCAGAAAACTCGCTGGCCAACTCTGCAAAATCACGACCAGCCAAAAGCTGGCGATGAACATCGTTAATTGTGTCTTCCCCGGTGCAAACGATGATGTGGAGCGACACCTCTTCCTGGGTGATATAGTTTTCCCTCTTCTCCTCGTAGGTAGATAAAACAGCATCTTCCGGAACCAGGATGCGCTGGATAATCAAACTGCTTGCTTGATCATACGCCTTAACTACGGAATCGAGCTTTTCTTCAACCAGTACAAGGTGCCAACCCATATCAGTTTCAATCGGAGCGGAAATCTCGCCAACCGGAAGCTCAAAAATAGTAGCACTCAGCTCCGGCATGTAGCCAAGCTGGGGGATGTAACCATTCTTTTCTACCAGACCAAGCATGCCGCCCAAACGTCTCGTCTTGGGATCGACGGAAACCTCTTTGGCGAGTTCGGTGAAAGTAATCTCCCCTGATTCAAGCTGTTCCAGAGCCATCTCAGCCTCAAGACGGGCGTCAAACAGAATATGTCGCGCCCGCACCTGAGCGGTTGTCATAAATTGATCGGGATGGCTATCGTAGTATTCACGCATCTCCTCTTCGGAGACGCCGTGAGTAGAACCCATCCGATTCTCCCAGGCCATCGTTGCCAGAACATTAAGCCGATGAAGCTCCATCTGCCTTTGATACTCAGGGGTATCTTCCGCTCCGTCATCAATTGCCTGTAAAGTTAGTTGGTATTCCTGAACCATCCGATCCAGGAATTGAATACGACCCTCGGCAAGCTGTAGTGATTGCTGATACTGCGGGGGCAGTTCTGCAATCCGTGCCTCAAAATCGCTCAATCTCCAAACCTTACCTCCAACCTCGGCAACAATGGGATCATCCTCAACGGCGAGGCTCGGCAGAACCAGAAGGCTCAGGAGCAGGGCGGTTACAAACCAGCTCAGCTTCGATTTCATCATCGTCTATCTCCTTGAGTTAAGACGTGTTGTGGCGCAGGTTTTATATTTACTCATCGGTTGGTGGGATCGTGGCAGTGGGGTTGAGGTACTCTGCCAGGGCGGTTTCGTTTTTATAGACCCCCAGCTCGGTCTCAAGACTGCTGTAGTACTCTCGCTCCATCTCGGACTGCCGCACCAGCAAATACTGCTGCCTGGCCAGAGAGCGAGCGGTTTCCCAGGTTGAGGTGAAGCCGGGGACGCTGTCTTCCACTGTGATGATCGCCCAGCCCCGGGAGAGTTGCAGCGGCGCGCTGACTGTACCCAACTCCAAAGAGAAGGCAGCCGTGGTAAAGGCTTTGGAGTCAGCATCGCTGTTGCCCGCGCCGGGAGGTCCAAAGATCGCCACCGGCATATCGCGGAAGACTGCGGTCAGCAGCCCGCCCTGTTCCCGGCTGTAGGGATCGATAGAGTTATTAGCAGCCAGTGTGGCGAAATCTTCGCCAGCCACCGCGCGGCTGCGGATCGCCGCTGCCGCCGCTTCGTCGGGGAGCAGGATGAAGCGCAGACGGAGGGAATCGGGACGATTGAACTCGCCCTTATGCTCCTCGTAGTACGCCCTGACCGCGTCGTCGGAGCAGAGCAGCTCCTCGACAATCTGACCCTTAATCAACTCGAACTGCGGCGGAAGCCCGTCGCGCACCGCGTCCACCCAGAGAACGTGCCAGCCGAACTCGGTCTGGATCGGTCCGATGGGGGTGTTGACCGGGGCGTTGAAGATTCCCGCCACCAGCTGGGGGGGAATCATCTTCGAATTGCTTTCAATCTCGCCGATGACCCCACCGTCTTTGGCGGAGCCTTCGTCAGCGGAGTACTGCATCGCCAGGGCGGCGAAGTCGGCTCCGGCGTTAAGCCTGTCAACCAGCGGTAGTGCCTCGCCTTCGGTCTCCACCAGAATGTGCCGCACCGTGGCGATTCGCGGGGTCAGCGAGCCATCGCGATGCTCATCGTAGTACGCCCGCAGCTCGTCATCGCTGTAACCATAGTTGCCAAAGTCCTCGATCACAAATCGCTGGACGACGATCTTGCGGATCGCCTCTTCGATCTCCGCCTGTACCTCCGGGCGTTCGTCGAAGCCCCGCGCCAGGGCGGCCTGATAGAAGACCTCCATCTCCACCGCCATGTCGAGAAGCTCCTGCCGCTCGTCGGCGGCGGTGATCGACTCCAGGGGGCGACCGTAAAGAGTAGCAAAGGCATCGAGGTCTTCGGTGCTGACCCCGCCATCGCCGATTTCGACGATGACGTCCTCTTCTTCACCACAACCGATGGTAAAGAGAACGAGAGGAGCGATTGCAAGCAGTAACAGACTTCGTTTCATGATTCTTCCTGGTTTATGGGGATATCTTTTGTCCATTCCGAGTCCAGGGCACGGCACGCCGTACCCCTGCGGAACCAATTGAATCCTATGCTTCCGCTTTCAGCGGACAGCAACACAAGGGTGTTGCATCCCACTTTCGCGAGCAACCTTACCCAGGCGGCTAACCTCAACACCCGCGTATCAGCTACGCTTCGGTCTTCAGCGGGCAGGTTTCGCAGTTCGTGGCGCAGGCGGCTGCGGAATTGCTCTTGTCCGCCTTTTCATCTTTTTTGTAGTCGCTGCTGCGGTTGTCGGTGGCGTAGAAGCCGGAACCCTTGAGAATAAAGCCCGCTCCGGCGGAGGGCAGACGACGGACAGCGTCGGCTCCGCAGGCGGGGCAGGCTTCGGGGTCGTCGGCGGTAATAGAGAGAAACCGCTCGAAGCGGTGTTCACAGCTATCGCAGATAAAGGAGTAGGTCGGCATAGTTTTGATGAGCTATTCTTATTGGAGCAGAATCTGGTTTCGTGGGAATCCCGCAGAACCAACTGAGCCGGAGATTATAAGTGAAGGACACCGCTGTCGTCAACTTGGTCGAGGAGCAACCGCTGGTTTTGTAGGGGCAACCCCCTGTGGTTGCCCTCAATTCTACCTGGGCAGGCACGGGGGCCTGCCCCTACAACGTCAAAATCCTGGGGAATCCGACCGTAGGGGCGAACCTCGTGTTCGCCCTGATTTTTCAGACATCCTGCGGGCTTATGCGCTGCCTAGAAGCGGTAGCTGAAGCTGAAGCGGTTCTGCATTCCGAAGAGTTCACCTTCGGGCTGCTGGGCGAAGTCGAACTGGAAGCCGCCGTACTGGAGGCTCACGCCGAAGCTGGTTCCCTCGACATGCCCAGCGTCGTCGTAGTAATAACCCACGCGCAGCCCGACGATTCCGGCGTACCAGTACTCCGCACCGACGCCGATAACGCCCTCGGCAAGCTCGGAACCGACGCTGCTTTCCAGTCCGACCAGATACTTGGAGTAGTCCACGGCGAAGCGCATCTCGTTAAACTCGTCCTCGAAGGGAATCTCGTAGGCGAGACCGACCTTTGCCATTCGGGGCAGCGGCTGGGGTATGCCGTCGTCCACGCGGTAGGTCAGGTCGGAGCCGAGGTTCATGATGTTAAAGCCGACGGAGAGCTTGGGCAGCGGAGTCTTCCAGAGCAGACCGATGTCGCCGGCGATTGCGCTGGCACTGTCGCTGTCGGAGAGGTGGTCGTAGATGTACTTCGCCGTTCCGCCCAGTCCCAGCGTGTCCTCAATGATCGGGTAGGCGTAGGAGAGGTTCAGAGAGAAGCCGTAAACCGACATGTAGGCGTAGGGCTGCGGCGAATCCTTGGTCTTGGCGACCTCTCCGGCGTTGGAGTAGAGCGCGGAGAAGGCGAAGGTGCCGATATTCTCGAAGTTGTGAGCGTAGCCCAGGTAGTCGTAGTAGATATTGTTCTGGTCGATGGAGCGGTCGGAATGCATCGCCGCGACCATGTGTCCAGGCTGAAAGGCAAGCCCCGCCGGGTTATAGTAGGTGGCGTGGACATCGTCGGCGATGGCAACAAACGCCTTGCCCATTCCGCCGGGGCGCGCCCCGGGATCCATCGTCAGCCAGGGTACGGTGATGCTGACCGCCTCGGCATAGACCGAGCCAGCGACGAGGGACAACAGAAGAATTGTCAGAAGCGTTTTGCGCATGTTTCTCCCAGGGGAATGGGTTTACCCGTTAGGAAGTTCTTCAAACAGTTTACGCCGTGGGGGATGTTTAGTTCCCGCAGCACCAGCTTGAAGCTGGACACAGAACCGGTACTCCGCACCGGAAAACCTTGAACTTGCTCGCTCCCGCTGGTCGCTTAACTGCACAGGAATCAGCATTAAGCAGCGGGCAGGGCGGGGATTGTACTATAACCGCTGCCAGAAAGCAGCAGTGGTGTGAATTGAACAGGGGTTCTGTAGGGGCGCGCCTGCGTGTGCGCCCTCTTTTTTCTCTCTGGGCGGACACCAATATCCATATGATGCTCCGCCCCTACAAGGCAAATTACACAGATACCGAAATCTATGAATCCCTAAAACCCTGCCTGGTGGCTACGGCCACTCCGAGCATCGCGAACAACCATCCAACCTGAATCAAACCATCGCCGCGCAGCAGACTAAACTCCGTTAAAACCCTGCCTGGATGCTAACCCGGTGGGTCTGCCCCAGCTCGTGGGAGAGGAAGCAGTAATCCTCTGAGACTCCCCAGAGCTGCACCCCACCGCCGAGGTTCAGCTTGCCCCGGTCGGCTCCCACACGAGCGGCGAAGACATCGGAGATCAGAATCTCCAGCCCGCCGTGGAGGTCGAGTCCGGCTCCTTCGAGGTCAACCTGTGCCGCCTCTCCGTAGTCGGCAAGGATGAAGTCCAGGTCGAGGCTCAGCGTCAACCGGGAGTCGATGGCAAGGAGGTCCACCGCCCAGGCTCCGCCCAGCACCACGCGGGGGTCGAAGGTGTCGGTGGTTCCGGTGTCCCAGGTCTTGCTGGTGTAGGGGTCGTGCGCCACCAGAGCCACGGCGGCGTTGTCGTCAATCTGCCAGAGCAGCCCGACATCGAAGCCGAAGCCGTCGGCGGTTCCCACGCCCACATCGTCGTGGAGGTACTTCAGCGTCAGCCCGGCGGAGAGGTTCTCCACCAGCTCCCGCGCGTAGCTCAGCTGGAAGGCATCGGCGGCGGTATTGACGGTTTTGTAAACCTCCGGCAGCCCGTCGTCGTCCCAGCGGGTGAGCTTGATGTCGTCAATCGCCGTACGCACCCAGCTTGCACCGAGGGTTCCCCCCGCCTTACCAAAGGAGTAGTAGCCGCTGAGGGTGTCGTAGAGGACGAGGTTGTCGAAGCGGCTGGAGTGCATGAAGAGTCCGCCGTAGTTCCCCGCCATCGCCAGTCCGGCGGGGTTGTAGGCCGGAGCGGCGGCGTCGGTCGCCAGAGCAGAGTAGGCTCCGCCGAGGGCCATCGCCCGCGCGCCAAAGCCCAGCGTCAGGTAGTCGCCGGCGTAGAGTGAATCCTCAGCCAGAGCAGGCGAGGTCGCGAGGGCAATCAAGAGCAGTATGGAAACCGTTTTCACCGTTTCTCCCTGGTATTCGAGATTTTTTTGGCGTATATCAACATTTATGTCTTAGGCAAGGGGTTTCAACCCCTTGCTGAGTCTGTGACGTACTTTTTCTTCACAAGGGGCTAAAGCCCCTTGTCTAAAAGGCATCAGAGACGCTTGCCCATGCTCACCCGTTCTTCAACGAGATAGCCGAGGGACCTGTAGAAGGCTAGTACAGCGGTGTTGTCGGCGCGTATCTGGAGGTTGAGCTTTGGGCAGCCGAGGTGGGCTAGCTCCTCCTCCACCTGTTTCATCAGAGCGGCACCGATTCCCTGTCGTTGATGTTGGGGACTGACCGCCACATAGTAAACCCAGCCCCGATGACCGTCGTAGCCAGCCATCGCCGTGCCGACCAGTTGTTCATCGAAGACGGCGACCAGAAAGAGTTCCCGCTGAACCGCCAGCTTGCGGCGAATATCCTCGGCGGGGCGGTTGTGCGGCGGAGCGTCGGGGAAGCACTGCTGCCAGAGCAGGGACACCGCCGCTTCGTCCTCTTCCTGATAAGGGCGGATGTTCAGCAACTGATCTCCCTTGACAGTCTCTCGGCGGGCATTTTTGCCGATGAGGCAATGCCCGCCCTACATTACCATCTCCAGACCACGAGGCTGCACCCATTACTGCCCACAAAGTTACTTCGTTGAGCGACCAGCGGGAGCGGATATTCTCAAGGTGTTCTGGGCGAAGCCCAGCCCTGTGGTGCAGCGCACTGCGCTGCCTAGCGGAGCATGATCAGCTTCTCGATGACCTTGTCGCGGTTGCCCGCGCCGGAGACCTCGACGGAGTAGAGGTACACGCCGTTTGCCAGCGTCCGACCGGAGGAGTCGAGACCATCCCAGGGAACGGAGTTGAATCCGGCGTTGAGAGAGCCAGCGTCGATGGTGCGGACACAGCGTCCGGCGGAGGTATAGATACGGATTCGGGCGTTGTCGGGGCGGTGGCTGCTGATGAAGGTAAAGGCGGTGGGACCGGTAACCGGATTTGGCACGACGAGGACGTCGTCGAGGGTCATCCGTTCGGCAACGGTCAGCTCGAAGCTGCCGGAGCCAGGCTCGCCGAAGCGGTCGTAGCAATACACGGTCAGGGTGTAGTCTCCCGGCGGAAGGTCAAGCTCGCGAGAGACCCGCCCCCGGGTGTAGTCGCCGCTGGCAGGCTCGTAATAGTCGGTCAGGTCGAGATTGAGGGTGAAGTTCCCGCCCTCGGCGACGAGGGTTATTGGCTGGTCGATATCGCCGTAGCGCATTGGTACGTTGCCGTCGCTGCGGACGATGAGCAGCCCGTGGTCGTCGCTGAGTTCGGCGGTGAAGGTCAGCTTGCCGTTAATGGTATCGCCCTGGGAGACCCTGCCTTCGTCGAGGTAGAACTCCACCGTGGGACCGCCGTTGTTGGTCGGCGGGTCAACCTCTCCGGTTATCGGCAGCTCGATGATCGGGTCGCCGTGCAAGGGAGCCTCCACGGCGTAGGTTTTGCCGTCGGCAGAGAGGGTGTAGGCGTGAATCTCCAGGTGGTAGTCGTTCGCCAGCGGAATTGAACCACCGGTGAGAGGGTCATTCGGCGGCGGACCCTCGGTGATCTCCTCGTTCATGTTCAGCGGCAGAGCCAACTGACCGGAGAAGCTGCCGTTGGTTACCGGAGCCGTGGCAGAGGCAACCCGACGGTAGAGGCGGGTTTCGTTGTAGGTGTAGGGCAGCTCCGGGCGATCGTAGGCAACCAGCAGGACGCTCTCGCCATCGAGGGCGGGGTCGGTAAGCTCGCCGCTGACGGTGATGACCTCACCCTTAGCCACGGAGGAACCGCCGTAGCTGTCCAGTTCAATCCCCCCCTGGGGAACCCGCAGCAGCGTGGCAGCATCGCCGAAGAGATGCTGACGTACGCGGACTGAGTGCCCATAGGTAGTTACGGCATATTGATGTGCCAGCCCCAGAGCGGGGACATCAAGACGATTCGTCCTGTGGAAGAAGGCTTCAAAGATGTAGGCGTGATAGCTAATCGCCGCGCCACCAGATGTTGTACGCGAGGCGGCCGTCGTCGCCAGCACTCCGTTAGGCACCCAAAGGGCATGTTCGGCAGTACAATCAGGGTTGTTGATCTTGACGCGGTCAAAGTCTCCGGTGGAGCAGGAGGATTGAATCAGGAGGGGTGGAATCGTACAGTTCCACATACTGTGGTCAACGAAAATCGGCGGACGGTTAGTGTACGCCAGCTCGTGGAGCCAGGTATGCCAGGCGCCATGACCAATGAAGCTGAAGATGAGCATCCCCCGTTCCAACGCCTCCCGATAGCGCGGCGTTATATGGTCCCGGGTTACTTTCTGGCGAACGTCGGGGGCAAACTCTACTGGAGTATAGTCTCGATCCCCTGTCTTTGCCACGCCCAGGCCGGTCAGGTATATCTTGTCGTGGAGGAAAGCCGATGAGCCGTGGAGGTTGACCAGGAATTCCGCATCGAGATCGAACAGGATTCCCTCGCTTGGCCATTCGTCGCCGGAATAGTAAACCGTGTTATCGACCAAGAGACCGTGAGTTGCCTGCCAGAAGCCGCCCTCTATCTCTGGATAGGCAACGGTTCGACGAACTATCTCCTCTATCTGAGCTGGTTCATAGGCGGACATACGACTAATTGCCACATCGGGAGCATTATCGCTGCCCACCAGACTGGCATAGATGTTATCCGAGGGAGTTGTTAAACCAGCACTGTACTGATAATAGACTACTGGCAGAAGGTTCGAGGCATAATCTCGCCAGGAGGGACCGGAGTAGAGGTTCTCGCTGTCCCGATAATCCCCCGAACAATCCCCCACCAGAGTAACGTAGCTGACGGGATCGCCAATGGCGTTATGGTAGGCGTTGTAGAGGTAATTCCGAATCGCCCAGGGACTCAGCCGCCCGCCGGAGTACTCATCGTAGAGGTCATCGGTACGGACAACGACCACCCGTTTGCCGTTGCCGCGATGGAAGTCCACCAGAGGATCGAGAGCATTCACCAGGCTGGGGTGAGCAACGTAGATGATGTCGGCCGCGACAGGGTCGGTTACGTTACTCCGATGGGCTGGATAGACATCCAGCGGTGCGGCGGCTTTGCTGAGGTCGGCAACGACGAGGTGATTTCCCCTGTCAACCTGCCATTCGAAGCTGACCCGACGGGAGTTCCCGGTTCCGGTCATTTCATAATTGACCAGGCTCTCTCCGGTAGTGGTGTCCCAGACCTGTAGCTCGGTGGTGCTGAAGCCACTTATGGTCAGGGCGCGGGTTTCATCAATTTCCGGCGGTGCCCAGGCACTATAGACTCCCTGCCGGGCAT
>JAIOSI010000236.1 GCA_021107695.1 bacterium | reverse complement strand
TGCCGCCAACAGCGGGGTCTATCCCAACGGTCCGACGGCGGAGCCAACCCCGCGCTGGACGGTGGAGCTGGGCGAGGATAGCTTCGCCGCCCCCACTGTGGCACGGGGCATGGTCGTCTTCGCCGGGGAAGAGGGACTGGTCATTGCCGTAAAGGCGGACTCCGGCAATGAACTCTGGCGCAAGAATCTGAAGGAGCCGGTGCGTGGTGCGGCGGCGATCACCGACGGGGCGGTCTTCCTCAGCCTGGGACGGGGCGGAGCGGCGGCTCTGAACCCTGCCGACGGTAAGCTCCTCTGGCAAACTGAGTTCGACTCGCCCTGCGATGTCGCTCCGGTCGCTTACGGGAACTTCGTCTATTACGCCGACGAAGGCGGGCTGCTCCACGCTCTGGACAGCCTCGACGGCAGCATGGTCTGGGCGAGCCTCTTCGACGGTGGAATCCTCTCTCATCCCGCCGTGGACGACCGGGCGATCTACCTCTCCACCCAGATGGGCGAGCTTGTCGCTCTGGATAGGAAGAGCGGCGAGGTCATCTGGCAAACCACCGTCGGCGGTCGAGCCTACGCCGGAGTCTGTCTCAGCGGCGATTCCCTCTACCTGGCGGATCGCGCTGGTCTGATTTATCGTTTTAACAAAGCCGACGGTACGCTCCTCGCCGAAACAGAGCTGGGGCATCCCGTCGTCGGTCTGCCCATTATCAGCGACGGCAAGCTCTTTGTCGCCAGCGATGGTGGACGGCTCCACGGATTGGATGAGGAAACACTGGAGCCGCTCTGGAAAAGCGACCTCGGCGACTACCCCGGCGGCGGGGTGATCCTCGCCGGCGAGACCCTGCTCTGCCCGACCTGGTTTGGCAGGCTCTACGGCTATGACCCGACCAGCGGCGAGCGGCTCTGGAACATCAATCTCGGCTTCCGCTGCGATGCCCCACCCACAGTGAGCGAGACAGGAAACCTCTACCTGCTTACGCAGGATGGGATTCTCCATAGTTATGGGAAGTAACGACCTTATCTCTCCGGTCGAGCTTATCGCCCTGGCGGCTAACGCCCGGCAGCAGGCGTACGCGCCGTACTCCAGGTTCACCGTGGGAGCAGCGGTCCTCACCGCCGACGGTCGGGTCTTCCTCGGAGCCAACGTAGAGAACGCCTCCTACGGGCTGACAATCTGTGCCGAGCGAGTCGCCGCCTTCACCGCTGCTGCGGAGGGAGCCTTGCCCCTGGTCGCCTGCGCCGTGGTCGCCGGGAAGAAAGACGAACCCGCCGGGATGGTTCTCCCCTGCGGAGCCTGCCTTCAGGTACTGCTGGAACTGAGCAGTCCTGTTTCGATGGTAAGTCAGGAGCTTATCGTCTATACTGTTGGTGAAGGTGGTGCAGTCCTGGAGAAAAAACTCAGTGAGCTGCTGCCATCCCCTTTCAAGGGAACTTAACTCAACTCTGTGGCGTAAGAATCGTGGGTAACCTACCAGATAACCACCGAGATAACCAAGACGACAATGATGATTTGGGCGTCGAGGTCGCTGACAATGGGTCAGCGGTTGAGACGAAGGGAGACAATTTGAGGAATGTAGCCGTTCTAAACGCGGACGAAATGGCTCGTTACGAGTCCTTCGTCAACGAACATGGTCAGGAAGTCTATAACATCGCAATGGTGCTGACCGGGGATCATCACCGGGCGAGCGAGCTGTCGCAGCAGGCGTTTCTAAAGCTGTACCGCTCGCTGAAGCACTACGATCCCCGCCGTTCCCTGCGCAACTGGCTCTTCACGGTGCTGAAGAACCTCTACATCGATTCCTGGCGGAAGCAGAAACGCCGCAAGACCACCAGCATTGACGAGCCGATTTCCCTCGGCGGCGGCTCCAGCGTTCCCTTCCAGCTGGAGAGTCCCAACGCCAATCCCGAAGAGCGGGCTGGCTCTAACCAGGTCGCCCAGATCGTCCGCCGGGAGATCAGCAAGCTGCCCAGCAAGTACGCGATGGCGGTGGCTCTCTGCGATCTCGAAGGACTGACCTACGAGGAGATCTCCGAGGTGATGGAATGCTCCATCGGTACCGTGCGTTCGCGGATTCACCGGGGTCGCAAGCTATTGAAGGAACACCTCACCCCGCTGGCAGCCCAGCTGATGTAAAGACGGGGCAGGTAATCTGGAGGGCGAAGACAGGCTTCGCCCCTACGGAACAGCAACACAAGTGGTGTTCTCCCCCTCCCCTCTGGGGAGATGACCGGGGTGAGGGGCTGGTACCAACAACTCGAACTTGCGCAAACCGAACTGCTCACTGGAACTTATTAAGCCTGAGGGCGGTATAGTGGGGGCGAGAACAACCTGAACGACTAAACGCGGGAATCGGCACAATCAAACCCAAGCCGTCAGCCGCGAAAGCAAGATGCAACGCTTGGCGTTGCAGAGGAGATGGATTGAACTGTTGTCGTGCAAAATCTCTTTTCTCTGCCCATCTCGATAACGAGCTTGGGCACGAAGAAACCCAGGAACTCAACGAGCATCTGGCGAACTGTGCTGAATGCCGGGGGGCGATCGAGGAGCTGCGTCGGATGAAGCGGCTGGTCGGTGGAGTTAACTATCGCCTGCCAGATTCCTTCAGCGACGAGGTTCTTCAGCAATGCCGTAACGGTCGGGTCGAGGTGGAGTCTGACTCCCGCCGCCCGCTGGTTCCCCGCTTCCGCTTTGCCCTGGCTGCCGGACTCCTCGTCTCCGCTGTGGGAGCCGCCTTCCTCGTCCTCGACTTCGATACAGAGCCTGACTCCACAACCACGGAGACTACCACCGCTACCATTGCAGCGGAATCAGTCAGTGATGAAGCTGCGGTAATTACAGAGTCTGAAGAGATTATCCCTGCCGCAGAGCCGGTCGCCCAGACTGCCGGTAACTACCTGACCAGTCACCTCGCCAACTCCGAGGTCGCCATCAACTCCGACGATGTCATCTCTCGCCACGTGGTCGCCGACGA
>JAIOSI010000195.1 GCA_021107695.1 bacterium | reverse complement strand
TTAACCTCCTCTCCTTTGATTTTTTCTTGTTTATCTTCATTCTTCTTCTTAACTTCGTCCATATGCTCCGGCTCGAAGTTGTGTCCTGCCACCCGGAGGAATACATCCTCCAGCGTCGGCTTTGTACCGTTGACCCTATAGCGTTCTTTGAGTCCCTCGGCGGTGTCGGTTACCAGAATCTGTCCCTTATCCATAATCGCGATGCGGTCGCAGATCCGTTCGGCCTCGTCCATGTCGTGGGTGGTCAGCAGAACGGTGGCATCGTGGGTGTTGCGCAGCTCCTGCACAAACGCCTGCACCTGTCGCTTGCTCTTTGGATCCAGTCCGGTGGTCGGCTCGTCGAGGAGCAACATCACCGGAGAGGTCAGCAGCGCGCGGGCGATGGCAACCTTCTGCTGCTGCCCCCGTGAGAGCTGCTCCATCGGCTCCTTGAACTTGTCTTCGGGGAAGTCCAGACCGAGGAGAATCTCCCGCGCCTTCTCAGCGACATCGCTCTTGCGGAAGTCATAGAGCCGGGCGGCGTAGATCAAGTTTTCGTAGGGCGAGAGCTTCTTGAAGAAGGCGGCATCCACGCTGACCCGGTTCAGCAGCCGCCGGACGGCGAAGTCGTCTTTCTCCACATCGAGTCCAAAGATGCTCATGCTTCCCTCATCAGGCAACAGCAGCGTAGAGAGCAGACGCACCAGGGTGCTTTTGCCGGAGCCGTTGGGTCCAATGATGCCGAAGATCTCGCCTCGGCTGATTTCAAGGGAGAGACCTTTGAGAACATCCAGTTTGGATTTCCTCTTTCGCTTTGGATCTTTCTTTGTTCCTTTTTTCTTACGTTCCCGTTTGACAAAGCTCTTGGTCAAACCGGAGCAGGTCAGGGCGAAGCCCTCGTGGTTGGTTATCATGTTGTTAGTTCTCCGGTTAGGGTTTAATTTCTAAATGTACCTCGGCTTCAAATTGGAGGGCGGTTAATCAACCACCTGTGTCGGTTCTTCTTTTTGAGGTTTTTCATCTCGTCCTCCTTCGTGATCTTCGTTTGTGCAAGCGTAGAACAGCCAGGTCGGCAGCGGCTGGAAGCACAGCTTGTGGTTGATTCGCAGAATCGCCTCGTTGCCCTCGGCATTACCGGTAACTACAGCAGGAACGCCCTCCGCAACGGCGCGGTCGATGCTGGCGTACTTCAGTGCCGTGGCGATGCCCTTTCCCCGATAGGGGGTCAGGGTTCCGGTGGTCTCGATCATTGCGTTGGCGTTCAGTCCGGCGTGGAAGCCCAGCTCGGTCAGCCCCAGCAGTTCACCATCACGTTCGGCAAGGAGAATCTTCTCCTGAAAGCGAGCCGGAGATTTCCAGCGTTTGCGCCAGCGTTCCAGGCTAACCTTTTTGTACTCCACCGCACTGGGCATGTCGTAGTATATCTGCTCGTCGAGCCGCCAGAGTTTTTCCTCTTTGTCAGGATCATCCAGTTCACCGTAGGTCAGCAGGCGGATATTCTGCTCCTCCATCCGCGCCATAGCCGCGCCATGGTCGGCGGGTGGCGTGTAATTCGCCAGGTCGAGTTTGGAGGAGAACTCGGACTCGATGTGCTTGTATCCCAGCCGCTGGAGCCAGTCCTGTGCCACGGTATCGCGATCCGTACATTCGGTGTGGAGCTTGTTCCACTTCAGCAGCTTCAACTGTGCCAGGAGCAGCTCGTAGAGCGACCGACCGTGTCCCTTGCTCCGCTGTTCGGGATGCACCTTAACATCCAGCCCGTAGCTGCCCTGCTCGACGATGTAGTGATCCAGCGATTGCAGGTAAGCGAAGGCGATGAGCTTGCCCTCTTCCTCGGCAACGAATGCCTGATAATAGATGTCGTTGCGCAGCGACTTCTGCCGATGGAGGGCATCCTCCAGGCTGGAGGGCCAGTTGGGGTAGCAGGCGTTCATCAGCTCGACCTTGCCGGCAAGGTCTCTCTTCTCAAAGCGTCGAATAATCATAGCATTTTCCTTACTCTGCTCTTCTGGAGGGAGGGGCTTCCGTTAAAACAAAACCGCCGCTCCGGTGGGGAAACGGCGGTTAGCTTGTCGCTAAGGGGATATAAAAAACCCGCCGTCTCACTTTCGACGGCGGGTGGTTATTCACAACACAACTAATGCGTTGATAAACCTCGCCATCGAGATACACTTCCCCCATTAAGGGAGATACCGCTAGGCACGAAGCAAATCACGCTCCTCATGCAAGCGATTCCAAACTTTGTCTCTCGATTGTTCATCAGTTCCTCTTTGCTGCCGGGATGCTCTGACTAACTACCAAAGGCTTTAAGGTTTGCCGAACCAAAGAAGCTGGTAGCTTGTTGCCAAAGTCCCCATCATATGGACCTTCGATTGCTGTCCCGAAGTGATACTCGATGGCTTGACGGACCATCGCCTTTTGCTCCAGGCTACAACTATCGAGCAGGACGCGAGAAGGCTATCAGAGCGGGGGCAGCTTGTCAAGGGGTAATTTGTATCCGTAAGGACGAAGTAGAGGGTGTCCACACCCTCTCACCAGCCAGACGAAGTCCGGCTTCCTCTGTTACACTCAAAATCCCAGTTGTTAAATCTCCTGCGGCAGATGAGCATAGCTCATCTAATGGGCAACCGTGGACGACCGCCCCTACGGGTGCCTGATGAGCAGAAACAGATTCAATCGGTGCGGATCGATTCTCATGGCTATTGGTATCTACCGTGCAACGCGCGACGCTGTCATGCTACAATCAACCGCTCGCGTTAATTCAGTACAATCTCAAAAGTAGACCTTTGCATAATTCAATGCTTTTGACTGTTCGCCTGTTCGGGAGGCTGCCGCCAAACTACCCGCATTTATGTAACTATAACAAATACCTGATGTTATAGGGTCTCGGAGATTGTCCGTCAAGCCGGACGTGTGCAACAGAGGTACTTATGCAAAAATCACGACTGGTGAATATCATGCCGACGGATCATGAGTTTATGGAGATGGCTCTCGTGGAAGCACGAGGAGCCGCGCTGAACAACGAGGTTCCAATCGGAGCCGTGGTCGCCTTTGAGGGGCGCGTCGTCGGGCGGGGACGCAACATGGTCGAGGAACTGAACGACCCCACCGCCCACGCCGAGATCCTCGCCCTGCGCGAGGCCGCCCACAACCTCGACCGCTGGCGGCTGACGGACTGTACGCTCTATGTAACGCTGGAACCCTGCGCCATGTGCCTGGGAGCCTGCTACGCCGCCCGGATTGACCGGCTGGTTTACGGTGCCGCTTCGCCGAAGTTCGGTGCGCTGGGGTCGGCGGTGGAGCTGCGCGGAACGGAGAAGCTGAACCATCGTCTGGAGCTGCGCGGCGGGGTTCACAGTGAAGAAGCGGCGAAGCTGCTGAAGGAGTTCTTTCAGGAGAAATCGCAGAGGCTGGGAAGAGGGTAAAATACACTGGCAGGGGCGAATCCCACATGAAACGAACCCATTGCTCCTGGAATCCGGTTACCGGCTGCACAAAGCGGAGCGCGGGCTGTGCCCATTGCTACGCCGAGGGCATGGCGAGCCGCTTCCAGAGAAACGGGATGGCTAAATACGCCAACGGCTTCCGCCTGACCCTGCATCACGACGTGCTACAGGAGCCGCTGCGCTGGCGCAAGCCCCGCTCGGTCTTCACCTGCTCAATGGCAGACCTCTTCCACGAGGAGATTCCCTTCGAGTTCCTCCAGAAGATGTTCTCGGTGATGGAACGATCGAAACAACACCATTTCTCCGCCCTGACAAAGCGTTCCACCCGGCTGGCAGAGCTGGCTCCCCGGCTGCCCTGGGGGAAGAACCTCTGGATGGGGGTTACGGTGGAGC
>JAIOSI010000235.1 GCA_021107695.1 bacterium | reverse complement strand
CACGGGCTGCCAAACGCCGCGCCCGCCGGAAGAAGCTGAACTTTGAAGAGGTTACGGTAACGACCCCGCTTATCACCGCCGAAGGTGTCGAGCAGCAGGAAGAGCCGCTGCTGGAGCTGATCGAGCAGCTTAAGCCCCTCGAAGAGCTGGTGAAGCACTGCGCCGACTGCCCGGCTTGCGTGATGAACGAGCAGTTCGGCTGCTTCGACGACTTCCCCAGCCCAATCACCGATGAGGCGGAGGAATGGCTCCACGACCGGATTCCCCGTGAGCTGCCGGATTGGGTGGCACGGGGCTGGCGGTTGTTCTGGAAGGAAGGTCGCGCCGATGCCGCGCTGATAGGCGGTCTCCGGGAGAAGGGGCGGGAGTATCTACAGGCGGAATCCGCCTGGACGATCTCGGTAACCTCGGACAAACGCCCGGTGAGCTTCAACGCAAACGAGCTGCTGGCGGCACTCTTTGGTGCCGGGCGGCTGGCAGCTGACGAAGGACTGATGCTGCTGGGGATGCTGGGGGTGCTGGACGCTGACGTTGACGAGCCGGAGGACGAGGAACGCCCGGTCATCGAGACCGACGAGGGGCGGTTCGCCTTCGACCTGCAGCCGATCTCCGTGGACGACCAAAGCACCCGGAACCTGAAGACGTACCTCTTCGCGGTCTTCTACGCCGCCGTGTTAGAGGTCAGCTTGCAGGTTAATTTTGCATAGCTCACCGCTATTGCGCATATCCGGCGTTGGTGCGATTGTTGCTGGAGCGTAACTGCTCTTTGTGATGTGCGTGCAGGATGACAACAACCTGACCAACGCCTCCTGTGTCAGGGAAAGAGCCTATTTTTCTGAGTTATTCAGGGGTCTCTGCAAGTAAACCTCTAACTTTGGGAGGAATCGTGCTACGAATCACCCTAATCGTGCTACTGACGCTGACCGTATTCGGCGGCTTTGCCGAGGTCGTTGAGGATTCAACCGAGGAGTCCGCCCCACCACGGGACACCCTGCTTCAGGATTACATCGCCCTCCACAAGGGGGAGTTTCAGGGCATCTATGAGGACTTCCTGCTGACGGAGCCGGAGCTTGCCGGGCGGGTGGTTGTGGAGGTTACCCTGCGCGATGGCTTGGCAGCGGATGCCGTGGTCATCGAGAACGACACCGGCAGCGAAGAACTGGGCGAGGCAATTGTCGCCGGCTTTGAGAGCTGGTGCATTGCGGGGCTTTCCGGCGATGTTATCTTCGTCCTGCCTTTGGTCTTCCAGCCCAGCGATGGCGAGCTGGCTACGCTGGAGGGACGAGCCTACGATGAAGACGGCAACCCCTACGAGGGGGCAACAGTAACGGTCTCCGGTGTCGACTTCTGGGCAGAGACCGATGCCGACGGCTACTACACGATAAGTGGCATCCCTGCCGGCAGTTACTACGTTTACTGCATGACTGTCGATTACCTTGAAGCAGAAGCGTCCGATGTCGTTCTTGAGGGTAACTCCGTGGTAACCCTGGACTTCACCGATTTTTATGTGATGACAACTGCGGAAAAACCCAACATTTATCTCTATCCCATTGAGGAAACCGAAGTCTCCGTCCGTATAGACTTTCCCCGGGGCGGGAGGATTACCGTAAGCGATCCCAAATATCTGAGAACAGCATTTGACCTGGGTTGGCAGAAAGTAACCGCCTCTCCCGATGGGATGCTCTCCTACAGAAGTAATGAATACGGCTTCCTCTTCTACGAGAGCCAGAACCCGCTGCCGGAGAGCTACGGTGGTTCCTGGGTGGTGGAGCAGCCGGAGCTGGAGGGCTTCTTCCGAGAGAACCTGTCAGCCCACGGCTTTGTCGGACGAGAGATCGAGGATTTTGTCGAATACTGGATTCCCCGGCTCACCGATTCGCCCTGGTACTCCCTCCGCCCGCTGTACAAAGAAGAGCTTGCCGAGGTCATCCGCCTGCAAATTGAGCCTGAGCCGGACTCACTCCTGCGGCTGATCTACGTTATCCGAGGACTGGATGCCGTGGACGGAGACCCAACACCACCGGTCATTCCCGACTTCGAGCGTACAGGCTTCACCGTAGCCGAGTGGGGCGGGATTGTAGAGGGTGAGTGGTTTGATATTGACGAAAATGGGACTATCCGTGGAGTTGTGAGGGACTGGGAACAGGAGCCCATTGTTGGAGTCCGGGTTGAGGTTATCGGCACAGGCTATCATGCAACTACCGACGGCGATGGACGTTTTTTGGTAGAGGAAATTCCACCGGGAGTTTATTTCGTCTCCTGCAAAGCCGCTGGTTACCACACCGATACCAGCGACAAACTGAGTATAAGGGCTGGACGAATAAACGGCTATGGCACCGTTATGACCCTTCTAAAAGATGATCCTGCCATGTACTGTGCCCCTTGCTACAAGCCCAACATCTACCTCTATCCAACTGAAGAGATAGATGTCTCTGTTCAGCTCTCCTTCCCGGCGGGTGGTGAGGTTACCGTCAGCGACCCGGACTACGGCGACGGCTGGGATGTGTCCATCACCCCGGACGGGACTATCACCAGCGGAGAGGGCGAACACAGCTTCCTTTTCTACGAGAGCCTGAACGCCGACAAGTGCCAGCGGGAGCAAGGCTGGGTTGTTCCCCGCGCAGGGCTGGAGGAGTTCTTCCGCCAGAACCTGACGACCACGGGGTTCTACGAGCAGGAGATCGAAGACTTCATCGAGTTCTGGATTCCCCGCCTGCTCAGCCGCCCCTGGTACGCCGTCTATCCCCAGTACAACGCCGAGTATGGCGAGATGGTCGAGCTGCATGTTGACCCTGCGCCGCATAGCCTCATCCGTCTGGTTTACCTGGTCGCCGGACTCGACGAAGAGATGGAGCTGATGCCAGCACTCATTCCTGCCTTCGAGATCGGCGGGTTTACCGTCCACGAGTGGGGCGTGATGCTGGCAGAGGAGATGGAGGAACCGCTGTTAGGTTCAATCCACGGCACGGTGATGGATGAAAGTAATGTGCCTATTGAGCTGGCGTGGATTAAGATTCTCGACACTGAACTCTCTACTACTACCGACGAGGACGGCTACTACACGATAGAGAATATCCCGCCAGCAACTTACGACATCCTTTGTACAGTAGCTGGTTTTGAGGACATAGAAATGCCTGGTGTTGTGATTGAATCAGGTGATCGGCGGACGATTAACTATACAATGGTCAAGCCTGACGATGTGACGGGTACTGGCAAGCCCAACATTTACCTCTACCCAACTGAGGAGACTGATGTTTCCGTTCAGCTCTCATTTCCTGAATGGGGCGAGGTAACGGTCAGCGACCCGG
>JAIOSI010000230.1 GCA_021107695.1 bacterium | reverse complement strand
TACACCTCGTGTTTGTTCAGAATACGCTGGTAGGGGCGGAGCGATTCGCAATGAGATTGGTGTCCGCCCTTTATGTAATAGCCCCCTCCCCCCAAGGGGGGGGAGGCGAAAATCTCGCAAGATTCAAGATTTTCGCTGCTCCACGGGTCGACCTAAAGGTCGACCCCTACAAAACCTTGTGGTGATTGTTATTTCGGCAGTTTTTGATGTTGTAGGGGCAACCTCCGTGGTTGCCCTCTTAAAATAAAAGGGCAGGTACAGGGGCCTGCCCCTACAGCGACTTTGTTAGATTTCGTAAGCAGTTAATGTAGGGCGGGCATTGCCTCATCGGCAAAAATGCCCGCCGCAAATTTGTCATGGGTTAAGAATGACCCCTCTCCCCCAGCCCCTCTCCCCAAAGGGGAGAGGGTAGCTAAAGGGCGATTGTTACGTAATCTTTCTCAAGGTGTTCTGGTGCGAAGCACCAGCCCTGTGATGCAACGCACCGCGTTGCTACCCTTCAATTATCGCCATGATCTTCCCGGTAACCTCTTCCAGCACCTCCGGGTTTTGCATGACCGACTGCACCCCGGCGGTTTTGAATAGCTCCGGCAGCTCCAGCGTCCCGCCCATCGAGAGGGACTTGATGTAGTCGGCCACGGCGGCTCCGTAGTCCTCTTGCGAGCGAAGGAATATCTGGAACGCGCCGAGCTGGGCGATGCCGTACTCGATGTAGTAGAAGGGGTAGGTGAAGAGGTGGAGGTACTGCCAGCCCATCTGCAGGTAATCCTCCAGCCCGGAGTAGTCGAGCCAGGGGCGGAAGCGGGCGTTCAGCTCAATCCACTTCTCGGCGCGGGCTTTGGCATCGGTTCCGTTGGGGTCGGTGTAGAGCCAGTGCTGGAAGCCGTCGATCATCGCCATGAAGGGCAGGAAGGTTAGCGAGTCCGATAGCTGCTTGCGTCCCAGCCGCTCGCGCTGTTCATCGGTATAGACCACGCCCCAGAACGGGCGGGTCAGCAGCTCCAGAGACATCGAGGCAACCTCGGCGTACTCCATCGGATAGCTCCGCGCCGGATATGCCAGATGGCGGCTGAGAAAGCCGTGCATGGCGTGTCCGCCCTCGTGCATCAGGGTGTCGAAGTCCCGGCTGGTTCCCACGGAATTAGCGAAGATGCGGATTTTTCGCTGCTCCGGCAGACCCATGCAGTAGGCTCCGGGAGCCTTCCCCGGACGGTTCTCCAGGTCGAGATTGTCCTCGGCATCCATCAGCCGGAAGGCATCGGCAAAGCCCGGCTCGACCTTGCCCATCACCGTGGCGGCTTTTTCTTTAAGCTCTGTCAGGGTCTCGTACACCTTCGGCGGCTCGGCTCCGTCGGGGTCAACGTTGGTATCCCAGGGACGCAGCTTCTCCAGACCGAGTTTCTTCCGCCGCTGTTCCATGATATTGCTGACGGCGGGAACCACGTATTTAGCAATCGCCTCGCGGAAGCCCTCCGCCTCGGCGGGACCGTAGCTGAAGCGTTTCTTCGACTTGTAGCTGTAGCTGATGAAGTCCATCTTGAGGTTATCAGCGATCTTACCCCGGTTGACCATCATCTTGTCGAATAGCGTGTTGAGCTTGTTGTAGTCAGCGTGGTGCAGCCCAACGATTGCCCGCCAGGCGCGTTCGCGGAGGTCGCGATCCGTGGACTCCAGCTTCGGGCGAAGCTGTTGCGGAGTAACGGTCTCGCCGTCGAACTCCGTCTGCCAGCCGCCGGTTATCTTCTGATACTCGTTGTTCTGCTTGATGCCCGCGGTGTAGAGCGGCAGGTTCTCCTCGCGGAAGAGGTCGGACTCTACCTGAATCTTCCGCCGTGCCAGGGTCATTTCCTTTGGCAGCCAGTTCTCCGGCAGCTTGAGGAACCGCTGCTTGACCGCCTCGTCGAGCTTCCCAGCCAGCGGAATGACTTTCTCTGAGAGACGATTCAGCTCCGCCTCGGCATCTTTATCGCGGGTGTCTTTGGTTACGGCGTTGTGGCTGAGGCTGACGACTTCGTCAATCGCCTCGGAGAGTTCGTTCCAGGCATCGAGCCAGCTGTTCGCCTGTTCTTTGGTCTCGGTGGGCAGAGCCTCCAGCCGTCCGTAGGCGGCGGTAACTACGGCGGGATCGCCCAGGTACTCGTCGGCTTTCAGGAACCGACGGGGGTAGGTGGTTTTCAGGTCCATAATTCCTCAGTTTTGTTGGAGTGTAGTGCATGGAAAACGGTTGCTACCTCTCCAGTCTAGGGAGAGGATGAGATTTCATAGCGAACGAAGAGAACGGTACATCCAAAATAGTTCTGACCGAAGGTCAGTAGCGTGATGCAACGCACAGCGTTGCTCCTAGCCCTGCTGCTTTGCCTTTACCTTGCCTCGCAGCCAGTCCAGCCAGGCAGCGAATCCCTCGCCGGTCTTTGCCGAGAACTCGAAGGTCGTGATCTCCGGGTTGACGCTGCCGACGTTCCGGCGGACGGTGGCGAGGTCGGAGTCGAGGTACGGCGCGAGGTCGATCTTGTTCACCAGACAGACGCTGGATTCCCGGAACATCAATGGGTACTTCAGCGGCTTGTCGTCGCCCTCGGTTAGCGAGAAGACGACGACCTTGTCGTCCTCGCCGATGTCGAACTCCGCCGGACAGACGAGATTGCCGACGTTCTCCATAATCAGCAGGTCGAGCTTGTCCATCGGCAGCTCCGCCATCGCACTCTGCACCATGTTCGCACCGAGGTGGCAGTCGCCGCCGAAAGGCTCGGTATTGACCTGGACGGCGTAGGCTCCCTGCTTGGCAATCCGGTCGGCATCGTTGGTCGTCGTGATGTCGCCCTCGACAACCCCAATGGTCAGCTCGCCGACAAGCTCCCGCACCGTGCGCTCTAGCAGGGTGGTCTTGCCGGCACCGGGGGAACTCATGATGTTGATGGCGTAGAGCTTGCGCCGGGTCAGCTCCTCGCGAATCTCCCCGGCGATAGCATCGTGATACTCCAGCACTTTCTTAACGAGTTTAATCTCCATCAGTTCTCCGTGACCGGTTCCGTTTTGGTGTAATGTTGAATTAGCTTTGTAGGGGCGGACCTGTGTGTCCGCCCTTTCTCTCCAGATGGCTTTGATGGGCGAATACAAGATTCGCCCCTACGGCGATTTTATGGGATCAAACAGGCTTGTACCGCACCGTGTTCAGTGTTCTTTCTCCGAGCTGGATTGCCTCGGTCGGGCAGTGATGCAGGCAGCGTAGGCAGAGGTCGCACTCCAACCCAATCGCTATTTCGCCTGAAGACCAGCGGATGTTATCACGGGGGCAGCCCTTAACGCAAAGCCCGCATTTGATGCAGCGGTCGCGGAGGACGGTGAACTCCTCAACGAGATATTGGTACGGGTTGTCGTTAAAGGGAGCGACGAGGGGATGGTAATACTTCTGCGCTGGCGGTGAGATGACGGCACCGTGAATAGCCTGCTCTACCAGCCGATTCACCTGCCGTTGGAGCTTCCGACTGTGGACTGATTTTAAGAGATGCTCCAGCGTCGAACCCTTTTTACAGAACAGCAGCAGAGCGTCGGTTCCGGGATAATAGAACTCTGCCGCAGCGACGGTTCTGAAGCCGCGTTCCTTTGCCAGCGTCATTACCTGGCGCAGGGAATCGCCCGAAGCCATCCCCTTGGTCAGGAAGAAGAAGATGCTCCGACCACCGCCGTCGAGGGAGTTCAGCAGCTCCACCACCAGGCGGGGTGGGCGGAAGTGATAGACCGGAAAGCCGACGCCGAGGAGGTCGAAGCCCGTCGGTGGCTGGGCATTGCTCTGCTTGGTAATCCGCTCGAAACAGACACTATATCCCCGGCGGGTGAACTCCCCCTCAATCTCGCTGGAGAGAACCTCCGTATTCCCCGCGCCGGAGTAGTAGCGGAGTTGGATGTTCATGGTTGATAGTTGCCCTTTGTTGAATATGACGAGGACATGACACGCCGCACCCCTACGTAAGAATGTTGGATGGCGACGCAGGGACGTATTGCAATACGCTCCAGCAACACGCCACTAATCTAATCAACCACAGCGACACTGTCAAGGGTCTAGCAACGCAGTGCGTTGCATCACACCTACGCAGCTGAAATAACAGACATTTCGCGTTCATCGCCACGGTCATCCGCTCTTGGTGGTCAGGGATTGGTCAGTAGCCCAAGCCCTAAGAAAAATCCTTGCCAGCCCTTGACCGCTCTGCTACACTAAGGCAATCTGTGCTGTTAACATTCATTATCACCCCAAACAAGCAGAGGAACTATGCTGACGAAAGAAAAACTGGAAGGGTTCTTCCTCGATCTGAACTACGACTTCTCCACCCCCGCCGAGGGCATCTGGGTCATCAACGCCGACCACGACGACTCCACCCTCGTCGTCATCACCATGGTCGAGAACCTGATGATCTTCCGGCTAAAGCTGGCGAAGCTCCCCGCCGATGCCGACGCTCCCTTCTACAAGATGCTGCTTACCAGCAACATGGAGCTTGCTCACGGTGCCGTGGCAATCGACGGCGAAGACCTCGTCCTCGTTGACACCGTCGAGCTTGAGGGTCTTAGTGCCGAGGAGCTCCACGCCAGCGTTCTCGCCCTCGAAGAAGGCGCACAGCTCATCTACAACAAAGTCAAAAAGTAACATTTTCCAAATAACGGAGGAAGACCATGGGTATTTTCAAACGACTGGGCGACATCCTGAAGTCCAACATCAACGCAATGCTGGACAAGGCCGAAGACCCCGAAAAGATGCTCAACCAGATGGTGTACGAAATGGAAGAGCATTACGCCAAGGCGAAGGAACAGGTAACCGTCGCCGTCGCCGACGAGAAGAAGCTGAACAATCAGTACGAGAAGGCGAAGAAAGAAGCCTTCAGCTGGGCAGACAAGGCTCAGGCTGCCCTGAACGCTGGCAAAGAAGACCTCGCCAAAGAGGCGCTCGTCCGTAAGAGCAACCATGCCGAGAACGCCCGTGGTTACAAGGCGATGTGGGAGAAACAGAAACAGGCGACCGATGCCCTCAAGCAGTCGCTGCGCCAGCTTCAGCGGAAGATCGACGAGTGCAAGAGCCGCAAGCAGCTCCTCGTCGCCCGCCACCGTCGCGCCGAGGCACAGAAGAACATCCACGAGACAATAGCCGGAATCGGCGACTCCGGAGCCTTCTCTACCTTCGATCGCCTCGAAGACAAGGTTGACCAGGCCGAGGCCGAAGGCGAAGCCGCCATGGATATGGCGGAGTTCGAGTCGGACACCCTGGAAGACGAGTTCGCCCAGCTGGAAAGCTCCGATGTAGGCACGCAGCTTGAGCAACTAAAGAACGGCGATGCCAACAGCGACCTCGCAGACCTTTAAGCCTCGCGGGAATCCAGGTAGGCAGAACGACGCCTATTCCCGCGGATACGCTCCCGCTGGTCGCTTCATTTGAGTGCAGCATCATGCTGCCAGCGCGGTGCGCTGCACCACAGGACTGGGCTTCGCCCAGAAAACCTTCCTCTTCTCCTTCCCTCCTCTGGGGGGAAGGTCGGGATGGGGGGCTGGGGTGAGGGGCTGGTCAGAGGGACTGCTGATTTAGGGGCGTATTCAATACGCCCCTACAAATCCGAGATAACGCAAAGGACAGATTATGTCCCAGGACAGAAACGCCACCTACGAGGCACTGCGGGTCAAGAAGCTCTTCCAGAAGCAACTTGCCAACCTGCAAGAGCAGGTTGCTCTCTGGGAGAAGCGGCTGACCCTGGCAACCGAGGCGGGGCGAGCCGACCTCGTCTCTGCCGCTCAGGAGAAGCTCGACGGGCTGCGGATGCTGGTCGCCTCGAAGGAAGCGAACATCCTCGAAGCCGAGCGGCTCCTTGCCGAGGGCGAGGCGATGGACAGCAACCCGCCCGTGCTAACCCCGGTTGACCGCGCCGAGCTGCTGAAGCTGCGGATCGACGACCTCGTCGGTAACGAGGCTCCGATTGACCAGGAGCTGGCGGAGCTGTCTAAAGAAGACCGTGCCGCCGCCGAGGTCGAAAAGCTGAAGTCCGGCGAGGGGCTGGACGACTTGGCAGATCTATAGCAGCGCAAGACAAGGTATTATATTGTAGGGGCGGACCTAATCTATGAGATTGGTGTCCGCCTTTCAATAAATAGTCCCCTTCCCCCAAAGGGGGGAGGAGAACAGCATGTGGAAAAGGGCGAAGACAAGCTTCGCCCCTACGTAAATCATATTTGTGAGCGACCAGCGGGAGTGGGCGATCTCAGGGTTTTCCGGGCGCAGCCCGGTCTCGTGGTGCAACGCACCGCGTTGCTAGAACAGGAAGCCGAAGCCGAGACCCATTGCCAGGGTCATGGGGGGGGCGATGAAGTCGCGCTCCTGTGGGGTATAGCCCTGTTGGTCAACCTTGTACTCGTAGGTTGGGGCGGTGTGCCAGCGGAAGTGGACGAAGGGCTCCAGATAGAAGATGTCGCCGAGGACGAACTGCCCGCCGACTCCGCCGCACATACCAAAGGCGAGGGAGCTGGTGTAGCCCGGTACTCCGGCATCATCATCGGCGTAGTGGAAGGAGAGACCGAGGTCGAGGTGGACGTAGGGGCGGATGTCTCCTTTCAAAATGTAAAAGTTCGTGCCGAGGGCGACGGATCCTGTGCCGACGTCGAGGTTGGGTGTTCCCTCCGGACCGTTGTTCTTGGCAAAGTCCACGTTGAGGGCGAGGGTCATCTCCCAGAAGTCGTCGAAACCGATACCGCCTTCCAGCGCGGCGTAGATGACGCCGTTATACTCGCCTTCTTCCCAGCTGCTACCGTAGGGGTCGCCGTCGAAGGGATCGGAAAGCTGGAGCGGATAGGCGGCGCGGAAGCCGAAGCGACCGTAGCCACCACGTCCGGAGAAGTCGGCGCTGACAGAGACGACCAGCACCAAGAGCAGAACGAGGGCGAGCTTTTTCATCTTTGCTCCTATGTTAGAGGGGGGAGACAATATCGCTTTGTAGGGGCGAAGCTTGTCTTCGCCCAGTGTTTTTGCCCCTCACCCCAGCCCTCTCCTCAAAGGGGAGAGGGGGTACGATGTTGGGGTGGACTAGTGGCTAGTCGAGCTGGTCGATGTACGGCTGCAGGGCAGTGTGAAAACGAATCATCATATCCACTGTTGCATCAATGATCTCTTCCCACTTCTCTTCGTCTTGCCATCCACCGAGGGTGAGCTTCTCAGTTGTTACCGAGCAGCGAATGAAAAACTCCATTTCATTCCAGCTAAGCGAGGCACCGAAGGCATGCTCAATTTCATCTTTGAAAGAGAGCAGCTTTTTCAGCATTCTTGAGTTTTCTTCTCTGTCGGAGCGGTGTAGTTTTAGCTCGACGCTGGTAGCATCGGAGTAAAGCTCGTAGCAGATTGATACTCCAGTTATTCCGGCACCAGCGCATAACTCGTAGTTGTTGCTGATTTTAGGTGTTATATTTGCATGTAGAGTTACCTTTTTCTCGGCTCGTTCTTTTAGCATTGTCCAAAATCTGTACCTTAGTTCATGTTTCTCATTCTTCTCTTTTTTAACTACTTCCCTGACCGACCGCACCTCTTCACTCGGTTCAACGACCAGGGTCATGATCGGTGCTGGCGGGGAATCGCCGATGCGCACCGCCTCCAGCTTCACCAGATAGAAGTCCCCGTCGGTCGCCTCGTTAAGCCAGTTGATGGCAGTGATATGCTCCGCCCGTGGCCACGGCGTAATCCAGATGGCGATGCGGGCTTCGTCGATATTTGCCAGGTAGGTGATCAGCTTGCCGAGGTGGTCGTGGTCGGTCTTCTCCAGCTGGTTTTCGATGACCG
>JAIOSI010000313.1 GCA_021107695.1 bacterium | reverse complement strand
GGTGGAGTGGCATACTCTGCTAACGACGGTGATAGCTGGAGTCAACTCAAGCCGGGAGGCTCCGACGACTCCGCCTTCGGCAACCAGACCTTTGCCGTGGAGCGTACCGAGGATTACCTGATCGTCGGTACCGCCGCTGGTCTGGCGATCAGCGAGGACAACGGTGAGAGCTGGACAAACCACGAGCCACCGCCGGTCAGCCTCGGTGGCTACAACTACTACTCCAGCCGGATTATCGGCTTCGTCGCATCGGAGAAGATTAGCGACAGCCTTACCCGGCTCTGGGTCGGTACGGTTACCGAGACCGGACGCTGGTTTGGTATCTGGTGGGTTAACCTGACCAACGGTAACCCAAGCTGGCGCGCCTACCCGGCATCGGAGACCGACGGGGTCGAGTCTGACTACATCTACTGGATTCAAATGGCGACCGACAACAACGTCTGGGTTGCCACGGTTCCCTCCGGTGGCGTGGGCGGAGGTTTGCTCCACACCAGCAACAACGGCTCTACCTGGGAGACCATCACCGGACGGGGGCTGTACAGCAACTCTATCTACTCGGTCAGCACCACGGACAACCAGACCATCTGGGTCGGTACGCCGCTGGGGCTGCAGGTGAGTCGCGACGGTGCCGCCAACTTTGACATCATCGACTTCCAGCCCCGCTCCGGCTTCGTTGATGAGCCGGTTGCCTACGCCTTCCCCAATCCCTTCTCCCCGCTCTCCCACGGAAGCTGCACCTTCCGCTTCAGCGTCTCCGGCGACCCACTCCAGCACGATGCCGTGGTGGATCTGGACATCTACGACCTTGAAGGTCGCCACGTGAGGAACATCCTCGATGGCGAGCTGCGACAGGGCAGCTACGAGTATCAGCTCGACATCTGGGATGGCAACGACGGGAGTGGACGACGAGTGGCAAACGGGCTGTACTACTACATTATCAAGTCCGACGGCGAACGCGCCTTTGTCGGCAAGCTGGCGGTGATTGAATAATGAAGAAAACAACAACGATGCTGATCGTGCTGCTTCTCTCCGCCCTGTTCTTTACCGCTACGGCAGAAGGCTGGGACGGCGGTGGCTATCCCGGAGCCTCTCTGCGCCTCGACTGGAGCGTTCGGGCAGCCGGAATGGGCCGGGCGATGGTCGCCCTGACCAACACCACGGAGGCTCTGGAGCTTAACCCTGCCGGGCTTGCCTTTGCTGTCGATCCTCAGGGTGAGCTGTTCTATCGAAAGATGAGTCTCGACCGGAACCAATCCAGTGCCGCCGGACTCTATCCCCTTCCCTTCGATGTCAGGGCGACCGTTGCCTTCGGCTGGTACTACCTCGGTGTGGGCGGGATTGACGGACGCGACCAGAGCGGTAATCGCCTCGGCGAGTATCGCTACGACGAGCATATCGCCAGCTTCGCCTTCGGTCTGCGACCGGCGGAGTGGCTGGGGCTGGGTGTTACGGCACGGGCGATGTTCACCACCTTGGCAGAAGAGACCGCCACCGGCGGAGCCGTCGATGTCGGACTCCAGGCAAACCCCTGGGCGGGGCTTCACGTTGGTTTTACGGCTCGCAATGTCATCGGCAGCTATAAGTGGAAGACCGCCGCTGCCACCGATGAGCAGCTTCCCGTCGAGTACGCCGCCGGAATCGGCTATCGTCTTGACGGCATCGGCTCCGTCGAGGTGGACCTTGTAACCACCGACGAGACCCGTCCGCAGTGGCGGTTCGGTGCGGAGTATTGGATTACGCCTACCTTTGCCATCCGGGGTGGTTACGAGATGATGGACTTCTCCGCCGGAGAGGTCTCCGCCGGGGCGACGATGGTTACTGAGTTCATCGAGGGCGTTGGACTTTCGCTGGACTACGCCTTCCGCAGCGACAACTTCGATGTCGTCGGCAGCCACGCCGTCGCCCTGACCGTGGCGTTCTAGGCAACCAACGGGAGTGGCAGCGCGGTGCGCTGCACCACAAGGCTGGTGCTTCGCACCAGAACACCTGGAGACATTCTTATCCGCCAAACATTGTTTGTAAACGATCAGCGAGAGCGGCTAAACGTAGGAGTTGCGATAAAATGTCCGATGGTCTCAGTCGCGAAGCTGTGATGCAACGCACCGCGTTGCTCGGATGGTCGCTCTTCGGCGGAGCAATCTACTTCTTCCTCGTCGGCATCGTCCACCTGCTGGGGATAAAGATTCCACCTCTCTTCATCTATTTCAACGTCCCTTCACTGGCGTATCAGGACAGGATAATCGCCGTGCTGGCTCTGGGCTGGGGAGTTTTCTTTCTCGCCGGGTTTTCGGAGGTTCGGCAAGGACGGCAGGGATTGGTTCCCTATCTTCTCGTTGCCGGAACCCTGGCGGTGGCGGCGCTGTTCCTGAACAACGCCTTGACCGACTTCACGGCTCTCTCCACCGGAACAACTCCGCTTGCCTACTGGATTCAAGTTGGCGGTCTGCTGGTTTATCTCGGCTGGCTCTTCTACTGCTACCGACGGCGTACGGAGTAACTTCTGTAACTATCAGCAAACAATAAAGCACCCCGCCTGGGGTGCTTTTATCTTTAGAAACAAACTGTCGTCATTGATACTAGGGCGTTTCAGTAGGTGTTTCGACAGTCGCCTCTTCTATGCCAGTGAAGCTGTAGGGCATGGTGATCGTTACCCAGCCATAGTATTCGGCTTCTTCAATCATTGGGGTGAAGACCCAGAGCTTGATCCGCTCGGCGATTGCCCTGCCGAACTCTTCGTTCCCCGTGGTGTTAGAGAGAACAATGCAGCCGGAGACGGTGCTGTCAGGCTCCAGAGTGAACATGACCTCGATATCTCCGGAAATGCTGGGGTCGAGGGCAATGTACTCGTTGTAGATATTTTCGATATTCGACTGGCGGTTATAGAGTTCTGCGGACATAATCTCTGGCTGACGGTTAGCGGAAGCCGCTCCAGGACCCTCTACGGTAATCAGCTCGGCTCCCATAACAGTAATCTCGTGAGTAACTGCACCAACAGCCAGACTGACCATAATCAAGGTAAGGAAAAGAAGTTTGCGCATCGGTTTCTCCTTCTGTACGGTTAAGATAAGGTAGAGGTAGAAAGGTTTTAAAATTCGGTAAACACTCTTTATCACTCCATTGACCCACCGACGGAGCCGAACTCCAGGGGGTAGGTAACGGTAACATCAGCGGTGAAATCGGCATCTTTGAGAGCAGAAAGCCGCCACTCGTTAATCCGGTCGGCAATATCACTGGCAAGGCTTGTTGAGCCGGTGGTGTTGCCAACGATCTGCGTGTTATCCACGGTGCCGTCGTGCTGCAGGGTAAACTCAACAGTGATTGTTCCCTCAAGGTCAGGGCTGCTCATCAGGTAGATATTGTAGATGTTGACCAGGTCGCTGATGCCGGTGCTAAACTCCTTCTCGACCCAGTACGCCCGCCGGAGGGGGTGGAGTTCCCGCGCCGAATCAAGAGGAACCACCACAATGGGGCTGTAATAGGTGCGGAAGTTGAAAATGAAGGGATAGACGCAGACGACGGAGCCGGGATGTTCCTCGTCCTGATTCTCACCAAGGAACCAGGTCGCAACCATCTCCGCAGCTTGTTCAGCCAGGTCAGCATCGTTGAGGCGATCGCGTAGTACCGTAACCGCCTCTACATAACCGTCTTCACCAATGGTCAGGGAAAGCTTAAACTCGCCCTTCGCCATCCCGCCGGAGTCCAAATAGCGTTGGTAGAGGTTCACCAGGCGCGGGGTAAGGTTACGAATCTTCACCGAGAGGCGGTTCTCGCTCCGTGAGGAAGACTCGGCGGCCTCTCCGGAGACGGAGCAATCGCGGTCGTCTATCTGAGCGACCCGAATCTCTGTTCCCGTCAGGGCAACCGCTGTTAGAAGAAGAATTAGCAGGATACGACGCATGAGCTTATCTCCCCTCCTGATTTAATTTAGCAAGTATAACGCAATTCAGGTTTCATTTCCAGTGGGACAGCATTCATCGTTTTCAAAAAAGCCCAGCGTACCAGTTGTAGGGGCGAACCTTGTGTTCGCCCTCTTGCAGAATTAGTTAGCACAAAACGCGGGAATGCTCATTGTCAGGCTGCTTCTGTAGCCGCAGTAACGCACCGCGTTGCTAGTAGGCGTTGGAGCCTCGGAGGACGCGGAGGATGGTCAGGGCGATGATTCGCAGGTCGAGAGAGAAAGACCAGTTCTCGATGTAGTAGATGTCGTGGTCAACCTTTTTGTCGATGGAGATGTCGGCGCGTCCGTTGATCTGCGCCCAGCCGGTGATGCCGGACTTGACCTGATGGCGTACGAGGTAGCGGGGGATCTGCTCTTTGAACTGCTTGACGAAGTGGGGGCGTTCCGGTCGTGGACCGACCACGCTCATCTCGCCCTTGAGAACGTTGAAGAACTGGGGAAGCTCGTCAATACTGGCACGGCGGAGGAAGCGTCCGAGGGGGGTAATCCGGGGGTCGTCCTTCTCTGTCCAGATGGTATCGGAGTCCTTCGCGGGCTGCTGGTACATGGTACGGAACTTGTAGCAGGTGAAGCCGCGGTTATCCAGCCCCATCCGTTCCTGTTGGAAGATCGCCGGTCCCTTGCTGGTCAGGCGGATCAACAGGAAGGTCAGCACATAGACCCAGGAGAAGAGGAGCAGGAAGATCGTGGCGAAGCTGAGGTCGAAGAGCCGCTTGAGGAAGCGGTTGGAGAGGGCGTGGAGCGGTACCTGGCGCACACCGATGAGGGGTAGTCCGTCCATATCTTCTATCTGGGCGCGGCGAATGGAGCGTCCGACAAGGACATCGAAGATGTCGGGAACGATGGTGGCGTTGATGCCTTCGGCCTCGCAGGTGTCGAGAAGCTCCAGCAGGCGGTCGTGGCGCGAGGGAACCGCCACAAAGACCTCGTCGGGATGGAGCTGCTCCAGCAGAGAGGCTAGTTTGTCAAAGTTACCAAGACGCTCCAGTGAGGAAAGACGCTCGTCAATTTCCTCTTCGCCATCGGTATTGATGAAACCAAGAAGCTGGTAGCCATACTCGGTGTGTTCGCCGATTTTCTCGGCAATCCGTCCCGCCAGAGAACCGGAACCAATGATGATGACCCTGCGACGGTCGAATCCCCGCCTCCTGAGTTTGGCAACAAGACCACGCAGAAAGCCGCGAAAGATCGTCAGGAAGAGAATATCAATGAACCAGTAGAAGATCATCAACCAGCGGGAGAGTGCCGGTGTCCGCCAGAAGAGGGTTACTCCGTAGGCGATAATCAATATTAGCGTAATCGAGCGGATGAGGGCGAAGAACTCCGCCAGCCGACCCTGAAAGCGTCCGCGATTGTACAGCCCCAGAATGGCAAAGACCGCCAGGGTGGTGATGACGATGACGATGGCAAAGGGGAGGTAGGCGTAGAAACTGGGGATATTTTCGGGCAGCCCCAGGGTCTCCCCACCGAACTTCCAGACGTAGCGGAGGCTGTACGCCAGCACCAGTGCGCCGAAGGAGAGAATCAGGTCTCCAGCGACCAGAATAGCGGCGGTGAAGCGGTCGTGGCGATGAAGCACGGTTAACCTCGTTTAATCGGTTCAGTGAAACTCACCTACGCGGGCAGCTGACCAGTCAGTGAGTTTAGCACACCATCCAGAGAGATTACTCCCAGGGCGTTTTTGTATTCGTCAATCACCACGGCGAGGGTCGCGCCGTGGAAGCGAAAATCGGCGAGCAAACCACTGAGCGAGCGGTGTTCGGGAACAAAGAGCGGGCGACGCATTATCTTCCCCACCGTGGTGCCGAGGGAGGCGCGGGTCAGCTCCTTCACCGGAACCACGCCAACGAGGTTGCTCGCTCGACCCTGATAAACGCAGAGATTGGAGTCCGTGGTCTCGGTTGCTTTAGCAATAGCCTCCAGCACGCTGGCTTCGGTACTCAGCGCGTCTAGCTCCCGTAGCGGGGTCATCACCTCGCGAACCCGGCGCAGGGTAAGGGTAAACGCTTCATCGGCGAGATGGGCGGTGTGATGCTCAATCGCTTCTTCCTCTTTACCCTGCTGCATCATCACCCGCAGCTCTTCACGGCTGAGTCTGTCGCTTTCACCCGGGGTAATCTTCAGTAACCGGAAGAGGAGATGGGTCAGGCTGGTAACCACGATGCCGATTGGCCAGAACAGGTAGCCAAAGACGCGGAGCGGCGTTGCCAGAGCCGGGGTCAGACGATCGGAGTAGCTCCGCCCAACGGCTTTGGGCAGGAGGTCGCCCAGCACCATTAGCACCGGAGCCAGAACCAGCGATGTGATTAACGGAACGGAGTTCGCCCAGCTGTCGGGGAGGATTGCCAGAGCCAGAGCGGTGGTCAGGGTCGAGGCGGCGACCACGCCGAAGTTCGTCCCCACCAGAGTGGTGGTAACGACTTTTTCCGGCTTGTACAACAGGCGCAGGGCGCGCTGGGCGCGTTTGTCTTTCTTCCGAGTCCGGTGAGCCAGCCGAATCCGATTCGCCGAGATTACCGCCGCCTCCGCCCCGGCAAAGAACGCCACCACAAGGAGGGACAGCAACAGCAGCAGAGCCATCGTCAGGCTACTCATCGCCCTCCCTTCGCACCAACAGTCGGACGATTCGCGTCGGCGTCGCCTCTAACACAGTAAAGGAAAAGCCCGTAGCGGTCAGCCGCTCGCCCTCGATGGGAATCCGCCCCAGCAGCCCGGTCAGGTAGCCGCCGATAGAGTTGTAGTGCGGATCCTGAAGGTCGCTATCCAGATTGCGGTTGAAGTCGTCCAGCCCCAGGCTGCTCTCGCAGACGAAGACCCCCGGTTCCAGCTGACGGAGTTTTCGCTCTTCACCCCTCGCCGTGTCGAAGAGTTCACCGTGGATATCCTGGAGAGTAACCAGTCCGGCGAGAACGCCGTACTCATCGTTGACCAGAGCCAGATGGCTCTCCGTCGAGTTGAAGTGGCGCAACAGAGCCAGAGCGTTGACCGACTCCGGGACATGACGTAGCGGTCGCAGGTAGGGGTGCAGGTTCGCCGCCGGACCAACGATGACCGCCTGAGCGATGTCCCTTGCCCGAACCAGCCCCAGCCACTCTGCCCCATCCTCGGTCTTAATCGGCAGTCGGGCGAATCTGTGTCGCCGGAAAACCCCCAGAGCCTCGGCGGGCGGCATGTTCACGGATAGCGAAACGACCTCGCTGATCGGAGTCATCATCTGCCGCGCCAGCCGTTCCTCCAGAATAAGAATCCGCTCCACCATCGAGGATTCGATCTCGTCAACCACCCCCTGTTCACGAGCCAGGGTCAGGGCGGTACGCAGCTCCTCGGCGGTGAGAGTCTCAGCGACAGTAGCGTGTTTGTGCAGCTTTCTCACCAGGGCGGAGCTGAGCCTGGTCAGCGGCTGGCGGATTGGATAGAGCAGTCTGTAGAGCAGCTTCAACGGCTTGGTGCTGCGCTTCGCCACAGCGAGGGGACGATAGGCTGCCAGACTCTTTGGCGTAACCTCGCCGAATACCAGCAGGAAGAAGGTCATCGCCAATGCCGAAAGCTCGAAGAACTCCTCGCCGAACTCCTGCAACGCCAGCAGCGTCCACAGCGAGGTGGCGGCGATGTTTACCAGAATGTTGCCGAAGAGGATCGTTACCAGCAGCCCAACCGGCTTGGAAATCAGCGCGGCGACTCCTCGCTCACTACGCGAAGGAGAACGACGCAGTGCCGCCGCCCGCGCCCGACTGAGCGAGAAGAAAGCGGTCTCCGAGCCGGAAAAGAAGGCGGAGAGCAGCAGCAACAGCACCAAAACCGGAAGCTCAATTATCAGCAAAGCCTATTCCTTCATAGTAACCAATCAACCCGTGATGATAACAAGCCTCCGCTCACTATGCTACAATCCCAGCAACGCTAAGCGTTGCATCTTGCTTTCGCAACTAGCCTAGCTCTTTGTTTAACGATAGCTTCCGCTTATCCGCTCCCGCTGGTCGCTCCAAAGCAAACAAATGTCGTCGTCAATGCAGGGCGGGCATTGCCTCATCGGCAAAAATGCCCGCCGCGAGATGAGCGAAGCTCATCTTTTGTAGGGATAGATTTTCTCAGCAGCCCCATTCTTAGATCATACCTAAATGGAAAAACTTCTGATCAGCCTTGAAGGAATTGACGGCTCCGGCAAGAGTACGCAGCTTGACCTGCTCTCGAAGATGCTGCAATCTCAGGGACGGAACCCGTTAATCCTGCGCGAACCCGGTGGCACAACGCTGGGCGAGCGGGTGCGGGGGATTCTCCTCGATGGCTCTGTGGAGCGCAGCGCGATTGCCGAGCTGTTGCTCTTCTGTTCGGCACGGGCGGAGCTGATTCGGCGTGTCATTCTCCCGACTCTGGATGAGGGTCGGGTAGTAATTCTCGATCGTTTCATCGACTCCACCCGGGCGTATCAGGGCTACGGATTGGGGCTTGGTGCGACAGTGATCGACGCTGCCCTGAGAATTGCCACAGGGGGACTCACACCAGCCCTGACCATCCTGCTGGACATTGAAGCCACAACTGGACTCCGGCGAGCGGCAAGTGCCTCCAATGGGGTCGCCGATGCCATCGAAGGTCGTGAGCTGGCGTTCATGGAGCGGGTACGACAGGGGTATCTTGCTTTGGCAGAGCGGGAGCCAGAGCGTTTCCTGACCATCCCGGCGACCAAGCCCCATGAGGAGATCGCCCAACAGATTAACGAGCGTGTACTGAAACTCCTTAACAGCTAAGGGTATCGAACCAAAGGAAAAACAACTACAAAACAAACAAGATCGTAATCATCACAGTGACTGAGACGCTACAGAGATAATGCATCCAGCCGTAGGGACACGGCATGCCGTGTCCCTACAAAACCGAACACAACCGCAACAATCCTCAATATAAAATGACAAAGCAGCAACTCAACACCGTTATTCGGGGGCAGGAGACCGTTGTCGGTCTGCTCTCGGCGGCACTCTCCGGCGAACGCCTGGGGCATGCCTACCTCTTCCACGGTCCGGCGGGGGTTGGTAAAACCACCCTGGCACGGGACTTTGCCCGCGCGCTTGCCTGTGAAAATGGCAGCGGCTGCGGAAACTGTGGA
>JAIOSI010000178.1 GCA_021107695.1 bacterium | reverse complement strand
TCCGACCCCAACCCCTGGCAACGCGACCGCGCCAATCTGCTGCGCGGATACATCGAGCAACTCGATGGTCGGGAGACCGAGGCTCTTTACTATCACCAACAGGTTGGCGACAGCGGCACCGACGAGCTTACCGTCCAGTCCCTCTTCTCGCAGGGAGAGTGCTACTTTGGCATCGGGCAGTACGACGAGGCTCTCGACACCTTCCAGCAGGTGATTGACACCTTCGGCATCGACTACTCCTCCTATACCGCCAGGGCATTGCTGCGGCGGGGACAGATCTACGAGCATCGCCGCCAGCCCATCGCCGCTCGACGCCAGTACAACCTTCTGCTCAACGGTGATTACCCCAACAGCTACAAGCAGCAGGCGAAGGAGAGACTGACGGGATTGTAAATCATGTATAATCACAGGAATGTCAAATGCAGGGGCGCAGCGTGCTGCGCCCTTTGTCTAATCTGAAAAAGGGCAGCCACAGCAGGCTGCCCCTACGAACACCATGAAGATGCTTGAGAAAAGGGCACGGCATGCCGTACCCCTACGATCATTCTCCCCTCCCCCCTCTGGTGAGAGGACTCGTCCCACGGGTCGGGGGTGAGGGATTACCTACTGATCACCGCTCGTTTGGTGATTGCTTCGCCCGCTGCTTCCAATCGAATCAGATAAACGCCTGTTGCCGAGGTCGAGCTATCCCAGCTTACCGAATGCCGTCCGGCGGTCTGCTCGCCAGAAACCAGAGTCTCGACCAGACGACCGGAGAGGTCATAGACACTCAGGCTCACTGCGCCGTCGGTGGCGAGCTCATAGCTGATTGTCAGAGCAGAGCTTGCGGGATTTGGATACGGATCGCTCAGCGTCAGCTCGCTGACTGCTCCCGGAACAACTATCTCAGAAGGTCCAAAGCGGCTGACGGTACCGTCAAGCTCCGTAACCTCAAGATAATAAGCGTACTCCATGCCAGCTTCGGCGGAGACATCGAGCCAGCTCGTTGACGAACCGGATAACGCACCGCTGATGTCAACTGACCCATTTGGGGTCAGTTCACGCAGGACGCTGAGTTCGGCCGGCTCATCACCAACAATTGACCAGCTGAGGAGAATGCCTTCGTCGCGAGCGTCGGCAAACATATCCACCGACTCCACTGCGGAGGTTTGGTCAATATGGACAGCGTAAACATCGCCACCGGAACCCATCTCGTTGGCGTGAACCGCTTTGCCGCCGGTGCAGAGGTACTCGCCATCGCTGCTTAAGTCCACCGAGAAGACCGAGCCGGGGGTATCAATGCTGAACCAGGGACCAGCGGCGGTGTCGCTTTTGAAGACCATCGCCTCAGGGAAGGCGCTGTCCTCAACTCCCCAGTTGCCAAAAGCGACCCAGTTTCCATCATCAGAGATGTCCATCTGGGCAATCGAGGCCTGATTGCCGCCGCCGCCCTGGAGAGAGTCCCAGACCCACAGCGGAGTTGAGCCGTTGGCGATAGAGATCATCGAAAGGGAAACAGAGAGATAGTCGCTGGCGTACCAGGCAATCGCTACGGTGTCGTTATCCGCTGCCACCGCCGCTCCTCCGGCATAATGACCAGA
Source organism: bacterium (assembly GCA_021107695.1). GTDB lineage: Bacteria > RBG-13-66-14 > RBG-13-66-14 > RBG-13-66-14 > RBG-13-66-14 > JAIOSI01. The sequence continues at coordinate 3,076 of JAIOSI010000178.1, read as the reverse complement.
GTTGTAGGTAACAAAGGTACTCACGTACTCGCTGCCGTTCCACTGGAGTACACGAGAAGTGGAGAAACCAAGCACGACGATGGAGCCATCGGGACTGACCCCAAGGGTGCCGGAGGAGTAGCCGATATCGTAGAAGTCTTCGAGAACGCCGGTCGCGACATCCACTCGATAGAGATCACCGGCACAGGTGAAGATACACTTGCTGCCATCGGCGGTCAGGCGGAGCTGTCGCGGATTGTAGGCAATGGATTCATCTTCGTAAATCAGCGTGGGAGTGGAGCTGCTGTCGGTGAAGAACATAACCGCAAGGGAATCGCCGTCGTTACCGCCCACAGCCAGAACGGAGCCATCGGCGGAAGTTGCCATCCGCCCTGGACTGTCAAGACCTCCGGGGACGTAACCCGCCGCTGTGCCATCCCAGGTCCAGTCCGGGATGTTGCTGGCGTGGTTGAACTTGTAAACCTCAAAGCTGCTGGTATTCTGATAGTGCCAGGCTCCGTAGAAGATGTCGGCGGTCTGTGCCGCCGCTACGCCAAAGCCACCGCTGCCGAAGTCAAACTCCCAGAGCGGCGTTCCGCTGCCGCTGACTTCAAACATCCGCGCCTTGCCCCACCAGCCACCATTCCAGACATAGTCATCGTTATAGCCCAGAACCGTGACCTTAGGAGTGGTTCCGCTATCAACATGGTAATTCCAGAGGACCTCGCAGTCCAGCGGAATGGGGTTACCACCGAGGATAACCTCTGGGGGGTCGCCAAGCTCGGTCTCTGTCCAGCTACCGAAGTCGTCAGTATAATTGAGGGTGGAGCCGCCGGGCAGTGCCAGGGTTTGTCCTGCGAGAACAAGAACAAACAGAGATAGAAGTAAGATGGGTCGAGATGTTTTCAATGAAATCTCCTCTGGTTGGGGTCAGGTGGATCTGCGGCAAGCCTTCGCCCGGAACCGGGGACAGCTTACCAGCGCAAGGGCGTTGATTGTAGCAGAAAGCAGCACAGCGTGTCGTACCCTTTTAGAATTGGCTGACTACCCCTGCGAAACACTCTGAACTCCCCGATGGCTCAGGAGCAGGCGACGGTCAGCAAGGTGGGCTGCCGCCCGGCGATGGCTGATCAGCAGAATCATCAGCTGGGGATACTCCCGCCGCAGCCGCCCGATCAGCTCCTCCTCCAGAGCCTCGTCAACAAAGCTGGTGGCTTCGTCGAGGATCAGCAGATCGGGTTTTCTATACAGGGCGCGAGCCAGTGCCAGCCGTCGTCGCTCACCGCCGGAAAGCTCCAGCGCGCCGCTGGAGAGAAGACGCTCCGCGTCGAGATTGTCCAGCTGAACCAGCGCGAGCAGGCGGCGGGATTTCTCTAAATCGGGTTGCTCTGGATAGGCGACTGTCTCCAGGAGGTTCCCCGGCATGAACTCCGGCTCCTGCGAAACCAGCCGCGCCCGACTGCGCCAGTCGGCGAGGGAATAGTCACTCAGCGGCTTACCATCGAGGAGCAATCGCCCGCTGTCCGGCTCGTAGAGCCGACAGAGAACCCGTGCCAGAGTGGTTTTTCCCACCCCGGACTGCCCGCCCAAATGAACCAGCTCACCGGGGTGCAGGCTGAACGATACATCGCGAAAGACCTCTTCATCGTAGGCAAAGGTGAGTCCCTCAGCGGTGAACTCCCCCGCCAGCGATGGCGTAACGGTTTCAATCATTGGCTCTTCGCCAGAATCCCAGAGCTTGCGCAGCCGACGCTGCATGACCAGCGTGGTCTCCAGCGGGGAGAGGGCGTTGAAGAGCGCGCGCAGCGAACCGAGGAGCCAGACCAGCGTGGCAGCGGAGGAGCCGATGGTTGCCAGGGAGACATCGCCGCCGAGGGTGCTGTCTCCGAACCAGATCCCTGCTGCCAGCGCTGTGGCACCGAACAGCTCTCCCAGCGGTCCGGTAAAGAGCTGGAGAAGCCGATAGCGCAGCATTGTCGAACGGCGTCGGGTTCCCTCCTCGCTGAATCGCTGGAACTCATACTCCTGAGCGTTGAAGGCACGAATCAGTCGGGGTGAGCGGGCTGCGTCCACGGCGCGACTCCAGTAGCCCTGATTGCGCTTGAAGAACTCTCCGCTCGCCTTGCGAATCCGCCGCACCAGCAGGGCGAAGGGCAGGAAGAGACCAGCACGCCGAGCCGCCAGTCCAGGAAGAAGAGGAATCCCCAGAGTGCCAGAGCGCGGATGACCTGTACCGAGACCGTGGCAAAGAGCTGGGTAAAGCCGCCGACCCAGCGTCCGGTATCGAAGAAGAGCGAGGTCGTGGTGGCACCAAGGTTCGGAGTTTTGCGCAGGGGAATCCGCAGCAGCTTGCCGAAGGTCTTGCGCTCGAAGAAGAGACCGACCTTCGACTCCAGCCGTAACTGCAGATACCCCAGCAACATATTCAAGAGACCCCGGAGCAGAAATATCCCCACAATCAGCAGTGGAGCAAAAGCCATCCAGTCGCTCTGACCAGCGGAGATAGCCTCCACGCCGAGACCGATTATCCACGCCAGCCCCAGGTTGATCACGGTCAGGGGCAGTCCCAGCAGGTTCAGTCCGATGAGCCGACCTCGCCAGGGCTTGAAGAGCCGCAGCCCGTGGCGAATCTCACTTTTGTATTCACGAAGAGACATTACGAAGGTTCCTTACTATTTGAAAGGATAGAGAACTCCGGAGCCGAGCCAGTATACCATACTCACCCTCGTCGGTTCGGCAACTATTGCCGTGGCTCGGATAATCATCTATAATGAGAGCGTAGCCTGAGTGGAGTGCCTCGACCGATGAAATGTATTCTGATGTTAACGCTATTGCTGTCTCTGACGGCTTCTTCCGCGCTGGGAGAGGAAAACGTCGTTGTTACGCTTAACGAACCCGACGAAAGCGGCGGGATTCCGATCCTGATGTACCATCACGTTTCCTCCAGCCTGGAGACCATCTACAACGTTCCACCGGATGCCTTCCGCGCTCAACTGGCGCAGTTCTACGAGGCGGGCTTTGTCCTGATCAGCCTGAGCAGCTATTACGAAGACGACTTCGTTATTCCGGCGGGGCGAATGCCGCTTATCCTGACCTT
>JAIOSI010000225.1 GCA_021107695.1 bacterium | reverse complement strand
GGGACCATCCATTCCAGGGGATTGCCCGTGGCCTCGTACCAGGAACCGGTGAACCACATCCGAGTGAAGTGATCGTGGTGAAAACTGGCGACTGGCCAATCGGCCAGGTTTCCGACTGTATCGCTCACGGAGACAGGATCACCAACGTTAAAGGGTATGGTGGCATAGGTGAGGTGCCAGTAAAGCCAGCCATCGTCCTGACCATAGGTATCGGCAATCATCAGGCCGGAGTAGAGTGGCTCGTTATTGGCTATGTAAACCATATAGCCGTCGGAAACCGAGTAGTTGGGCTCACCGACGTAGCCCAGAATATCGATGCCATCGTGGTAGTAGGGAGAGCCACCGTAGTTTTGGTACTCACCGTAGTTGTTTCCCAGGGGATAAGCGGTACTCCCGTCGCCTATCGGCCAGCGTTCAGCCAGCACCGAGCCAGCGATGACGAGACAGAAGACGACGGTGATAAGGAAGGTTAGGCGCTTCATTACTCCACCTCCCGTTCAAGGGTAAGGACTTCGTCGGGTGTTTTCACCCAGAATCTGCCGCCGTCGGAAAGTACGACCTGGGGAGTAGGTCCACCCAAGCGACTTTCAGGCAACAGAACCTCTTCAAGCTGGTTGAGTTCTCCATCGTAGAGCCAGATCGCTCCGCTGCCTTCGCGGGTGTAGGTTCCGATGGCGATCAGGGAAAAATCGCCCGTGGCGTCCAGCGAGGCAATGGAGTAGCCTTCGGACAGGTGAGTGTAACGCTCCGTCAGGTCGTCGGGGGAGACAACGAACAGATCATCACGACCGGCGACGACGAAGGCGTTACCGCTGGGGATGACGAAGCGGGGGATGTTCACCCCGGTCTCGATGGTGAGCTCCTCGCCATCGGCAAGATCGTGCAGGGTAATCGAGTTGCTTTGAGCCGAGATCACCCTTTCAGAAGTCAGAGCAAAGACCTGAGTAGAGGGCAGGGAAACCAGGTCTTTACCAGTCTCCGCGTTTAACACCACAAGCCCATCGCCGGGGACGTTATAGGCAAAGAACGAGCCATCGGGACTGAAGTGGTACTCGCCCAGAGGATGGATGCTTCGGGTCGTTATCGTTGCTCCGTTCGCATCCAGAAGGGTCAGCTCGGCAACGGACTGAGGTCCGGTTCCAAGAAATTCAACAGTTGCTACCTTGCCGTCGTCGCTCAGGCGAGCACTGGCGAAGGGGTAACCCTGTTTACTCCAAACCTCGTTACCCTTTGAATCAAGGAAACGCAAATCGGCCACCAGGGGGAACATTTCCAGGTGGAACTTAGCCAACAGCAGATAGTTTCCGCTGGGAGAAGCATAAACCCAGCCATGTTCAGGCAGAGAGATGACGGCCTTCAGGGTACCGTCGGTTGTATGGCGGGTATAGCCATCCTCGGTCAGGTCGGTCAGCTGTCCACTGTCTGGATCGTAACCCAGATGTAGTGCTACCGCCATCATCGAGAGAAGCGTAACCAGTAGAATGATAGTAGATTTCATTTAATCGTCCTCCTTTTGTAGAATGTGATAAAAAGCAACCCGTCCGCACAAGTTAAGCTAAAAATACCTCGCCGTCAAGAACTATGTATGATTTGGGAGTGTCGGCATGAGACCTCTACGCAATTAGACAAGCCACAGGTTCTCAGAAAAACAATAGTTGTTTCAACACTGAGAGTCTCTTCGAAAAACTGTTGGCTGTTCGTAGGGGCGTATTGCATACGCCCCCGCGGCGATAGGCAACCCATGAAATGTTTGCGGGCCGACCTAAAGGTCGACCCCTACATAAACCACGGGAATGCTAACCGCCGGGGCAGACCCTGTGCCTGCTCTCGTTTACAAAGGGCAACCACAGGGAGTTGCCCCTACAAAACATTGCGTTAGCTAGAGCATCTGCCACTTGATGATTATCCTGGTACCAACACTGGTCGGCGTTAGCCGACCTTCCCCCCAGTGGGGGCAGGGGAACAGCTACGAACAAAGGGCGGACACACAGGTCCGCCCCTGCAAACGTACTCTGATACAAACGTATCTAAAGCGCCTTCAGGTGTTCCGGGCGCAGCCCGGTCTTGTGATGCAACGCACTGCGTTGCCGCCCCTACGTAATGCACGAAAATGCTAATCGACCTACCGACTAATCACTATCCGTTTTGTCAGCGTTGTGTCACTGGTGTTCAGGCGGAGCAGATACACCCCGGTGGGGAGGTCGCTCGTTGTCCATTCAACGGCGTGCCGTCCAGCGGCGTAGCTCTCGCTGGTCAGCGTGGCAATCCGTCGCCCGGCAAGGTCGTAGGCGGTCAGCTCCACAACGCTCTCGACCGGTAGCGAGAACGAGACGGTTACAGAATCCACCGCCGGGTTGGGATAAGGTTCTGCCAGTGCCAGCGGTTCACCAGGACGCAGCCAGTCGATCTCGCCGGTGAAGAACTCCATCCTCGTGCCGTCGCTGGAATGCGCCACCAGTCGGTAGTCGTAGGTTCCTTCCGAAGCTACTGCGTCAAGATAACCGCCGGTGGAGGGCAGGCTGACGGCGAGAAGTTCCTCACCGATACCCAGCTTGCGATAGACATCCACGCCGACACAGTCGCCCTCAGTCTCCCAGCTGACCAGCAGACCTTCCTCGCGGGAGGCAACCTCGGCATTGGCGTACTCAACCGC
>JAIOSI010000295.1 GCA_021107695.1 bacterium | reverse complement strand
CTGAAGTCGCCGCCCCTGGTCAGTCCGCGTTGCTGCCAGCTCATGGGCAGGTCGAGGTTGTCAAACTTGCCCAGGTAGAGTTCTTTATCCTCGCCGAGTAAGAGGATAACGGCTTTGAAGAGTCCTGCCTCCAGCGGCTCCATGAAGAGCAGCTCTTTGCCGTCTGGGGAGACTCGGGGCAGGCTGGCTCCCCGTGAGAGTCGCCGTCGGGGCTTTCCAGTCAGGTCGTAGAGGTAGACGGTGGCGAGGGTCGCCTCCGGCTGGTCGGTAAGCTCTTCGGCTGGCTCCAACTCGGTGATTTCGGCTGGTTCAAGCTCTTTGACTTCAGGGGGGAACTTGACAAGCTTGAAACCTTTCTTAGTTGTGATGAGAAATGGACTTTCGTCGGCGGGCTTGATGTCAATGATTCCGTCGGGGAGCGGCTGAGTCGGCTCCGTCCTTTCGGTAACAGTGGGAGCAGCAACTACAGGTTCCGTCTCTTCGGGGGCGGTCTCGATCTCCTCGGTGGTTTCTTCAGCGGCGGGGTTTTCCTCGGTAGCTACCTCGGTGGTGGCGGAGTCATCTTCTGCCACAGCTTCTTCACCGTTGTTTTCACCCTCGCCTTCAGTTTCACCGTCGGCGAGTTCTCCTTCAACGATCTCTTCTTCACCTTCTGCGGATTCCTCGGTGGGTTCTGTTTCCGGGGTAACCTCCGGGGTCTCCAGCGGTTCTTCGCTGGACTGGAGTGCCAGCAGTTCCCGCTTAAAGGGAACCCAGGCGAAGTCCAGTACCTCACGGGCGACGAGCTGTTCCTGCCCGGTGAGGTTGATGGTGTAGAGCCGCGCCTCTTCATCGAGGTAAGCCAGCTCGGCATCGCCGGAACCCCACGCCAGGGTGTTGGCAGAGACCGCCTCCCAGGGTTCCTTAATTTTCAGGAGGATTTCACCGTCGGCTCCGTAGAGCGTAACCTGATAATTTTCATCACGATGCTCTATCAGGAAGAAGCGACTGCCGGAGGGATTCCAGACGACCCGGTAGGTGTCGGTTCCGGTGCGCCGCTGGTCGGCTCCGTCGAAGTCCATCAGGTAGGCATCACGGTCGCGGTCAACGCAGATCAGCCGAGTTCCCTGAACCACTCCGTTGGTGTTTCGGGGGATGAAGTAGCTCCGCGCCTCCTCCACCAGGCGATAGGCACGGTCGCCGTCCACCGGCGATGCCATCAGGGTGTTGTCCTCGTTCATATAGAGGATGAGGTCATCGGCGACGAAGTCCGGCGCGGAGGCGACCTCACCAGCCAGGTAGCGGCTGACCATCCCGTCCAGCTCGAAGACCTTCAGGTCGCCCTCCTCCACGAATGCCAGGCGGGTTCCTTCGGGATTCCACTCCGCCGACCAGACTCCCTCGGCGATAATGGTCTGACCGCCGCCGTCTTCTTTCAGCAGAATCAGCTGGTTGTCTCGCTCGCGGATGTAGGCAACCATCCGCCCGGCCGCAGAGAAGAGCGGCTGAGAGCGGGTCTTCACCTCGGCACCGCTGTCGATGTCCGCATAGCACCAGAAGCTGTCGCCGTACGGCTTGCTGACCTGATAGGCGAGATGCCGACCCGATGGCGACCAGAAGAACTGGTCAACATCGTTGCGGTCGGTGAGCGGCGCGCCCTGGGACATATCCTGATTCCAGAGGTACACCTCTCCGTCGTCAAGGTAGGCGAGGGACTGCTCCTGAGCGCAACCGGAGAGCAGGAGGAAGGCTGTCGGCAATAATAGTAATAGCAGTCTGCTTCGCATCATCGGGTGGTTCCTTTGGTCTGTAGGGGCGGACTATATGTCCGCCCTGCTGTAGAAAATCCTGAGCGGTACGCAACTATGTCAGCCGCTTTGCCAGCACCCACATGGTGTAGAAGGGTAGGAAGATCAGCAGTAGCGGCCAGGTGAAGATTTGCCAGCCGGACATCTCCGCCAGCTCGTGTTTGCGGGCGGCGTAGGGGATGCGGTCGGCGAAACAGCCCAGCCAGAGGTAGAGTCGGAAGAGGTAGCGTCCGACGACCATGTAGAGAAACAGTCCGGCAAGAATGATGAGTAATTTGAACATTTTTCAGAGACTTATGGTTGCTAGTGCCGTGTCCAGCAGGTATCCGTAGGGGCGTATTGCAATACGCCCCTACCCAAAGCGTATTTGTTCAACAAGAAGCTAATCACCCAGTTCGTCCAGCCGTGCCTGGGGTGTGAGGTGGGGCATCGAGGACTCAATCCCCGGTAGCTCTCGCAAGCGGCGCATCACCCGGTGCATAACCCGATGCCCCTCGATGACGCTGATTTGCCCGTCCACCACCACATCAAGCTCCACAACGACACCGCTGGCACGGCGATAGAGTCGCAGGTTACCTACATCCACCACGCCGATAAGCGAGCGGCAGCTTGATCGGATAGCCTCACGCAGTTCGGAGTTCCGTTTGCTGTCCAGTTGCTCCGGCTGGGAGGTCGGCTCCACATGAACGAAGACCCGGCTGATGCGAGGAAACTTCTTCTGGAGTCCGGCTTCGATATAATCGGTGATTCGGTGCGCCTCGAAGACGTTCATCTCCGGGTCAACGCCGACGGCGATATCCACCAACAGGTCGGTTCCCAGGCGACGGGCGCAGAGGCGATTGACACTCTCCACCCCGCGAACCCGCTCCACCAGCTCTTTTAGCTGGTTGGAAAGCTCCTCCTCCACCCCTTCGTCGGTCAGCTCCCTGGCAGCACTCAGGATGACCTTTCCGCCGACCACGGCGATCATCGCTGCCACCAGAATTGACCCCAACGGGTCGAGAAGAGCCAGCTCAGGGAAGATCAAGGCTCCACCGACGGCAGCTAGAGCCACCAGACTGGAGAGGGCATCGCTGCGATGGTGCCAGGCGTTTGCCTCCAGCAGTTGAGATTCCGTCCGCCGGGCAACGGTACGGGTCCAGCGGAAGAGCAGCTCCTTAACAACCACCGAGAGCAGAGCCGCCCAGAGGGCAAACCCCGATGGCGTGGCAAGCCCCGGCTGCTGGAGCTTGTCAACTCCCTCTATCGCCAGCAACACCGCCGTGGCGATGAGCAGCAGACCGAGGATGAAGCTGGCAAGGGTCTCGAAGCGACCATGACCGTAGGGGTGGTCAGCGTCCGCCGGACGACTGGAGAGGCGAACCCCCAGCAGCACCACCGCGTCGGAGACCAGGTCGGAGAGGGAGTGGACACCGTCGGAGATCAGCACCGCCGAGCCTCCGAGGAAGCCCACGACCAGCTTAATCGCCGCCAGCATCAGGTTCACCAGCCCACCGACGATGGTTACCCGCCGCTGTTCCTTGCCCGCCTTCGCCTTGCCGGATTGTTCGATAGCCTGGTTGCCATTGGACTGCATATGGCGATTTTACCTTAAATCCAGATTCCTTGCAGCGGAGGATGCCGCAGCTTGTTCTTTACAAAGCACTGGGATGAAGACTATACTCAGAAGTTCTTTAAGCAGCCTACGAGAAACGCTAACGCCTTCCTGGTGTGAGACAAGGGGCTTCAGCCCCTTGTGAGACTGAACTACGCCGCGTATCCAGCAAGGGGTTGAAACCCCTTGCCTTAAAGTCAAGTTCCCTCAATGGGAAAAAGGATTTTGAAATGAAGAAGCTCACCCTTTTACTAAGTTTATCCGCGCTACTGTTCACCGCCTGTACTCCGATCAGCACCTCACCTCCGGAGGAGCCGGAGTGGACCCAGACCACGGTGCGAGGAACGCTGGAACTCTTTGGCGATGCCTGGAACGATGCCGACCTGCCAGCTTATCAGAAGCTTCTCAGCACCGAGAGCTTCATCTTCTACTTCTCTCAGGGTGATGTCGATCAGGGCTATCCGCCTCTCTGGGAGCTGCCTGTCGAG
>JAIOSI010000136.1 GCA_021107695.1 bacterium | reverse complement strand
CTTCAGCAATTGGGGGTGTCCGGGGACTATCTTGACCGGACGGTCGAGTCGCTCGACAAGCTGGGCATCGTCGGTAACCCCGACAAGGTTAGCCTCCGGCTGGTCGTAGGCAAGGCGGATCAGATCGTAGCGGAAGCACTGCGGAGTTTGCGCCAGATTAATCCGGCTGCGGTCAAGGGTCTCTTTGATGGTCCCCAGATTGGTGGCGTACTTCACGGTGTCTGCCACCGGAATAGCAGGGATCGCCGCGCCCACGGTGAGGGCCGCCGACAGCGTCGCCTCGCAGACCTTCTTCGTTACCAGAGGGCGGGCGGCATCGTGGATCATTACCAGATTAACCTCGCCCAGAGCCTCCAGACCGTAGCGGATCGAGTCCCGTCTTTCCTTGCCACCAGCGACGATGGTGAAAGTTTTGGAAAGATTGATCAGCTCCAGATTGGTCTGGCTGAGATAATCCGGCGGAGCGGTAACGACGACTTTATAGAAATCAATCGCGTCCAGCAAGCGAACCGCCGCCATCCGCAGCAGGGAAACTCCGTTAATCGTAGCAAACTGCTTGGGCAGGCTATCGCCAAAACGCTGACCAGTACCAGCGGCGGCAAGGATCAAACCAATTTTCAGTGGCATAGGCAAGGTGTCCTTTGAACTAAGTAAGACTTAAGTAAGGCTGGAGAGTCGTAACAGTTATCAGTTAATAGCAGCTAACTCAAGTGTATGCTACTACATATAGTGTGCCTGTGCAAGGCAGAAGTGAAAAAAATTACAAACTAATTGCGAAGAGACCTTAATAATACCCTGAGGAACCGTGCCACTTTGGCGGTTATGGAAGAAAATCAACGCCGTAATGGCGTTTTCTTCCGGCACCGCCGCTGGAGATATTTACGCGGAATCGCACCGGAGCGAAGAAAGGAAAAACTGGCACGATTCATGCGACTTGTCGAATACGAGTAAAAATGACTGAGCCACGCTGTCTTGACCAGCTTCACTGGTTGTGATAGCCTCACGCTCCCTGTTGCAAGAGAGCAAAATGCCGGAGACGGCGGAAAAAACCGGAGGATAGATGGCTTCCGAACATATCATTACCGGAACCGATGAAAACTTTGCCACCGAGGTAGAAAACTTCGACGGTGTCGCGATGATTGACTTCTGGGCTACCTGGTGTGGTCCCTGTCTGGCGATTGCCCCGGCGGTCGAGGAACTCGCCGAGGAGTACGCTGGCAAGATAAAGGTCGTCAAGGTTAACGTTGACGAGAACCCCAATATTGCCGCCAAGTACGGCATTCGTGGCATCCCGACCCTGCTCTTCTTCAAGAGTGGCTCGGTTGCCGATCAGGTCGTTGGAGCGTTGCCAAAAAAACGCCTGAAAAAAACCGTTGACAAAGTCCTGGGCTAACTTTGCTTAAAGGAACCTTGTGGAAGACCTGCTCATTGTTGTTGGACTGGTCGTCGGCTGGATCGTAATCAGTCGCTACGTGATGCCGCTGTTGGGTATCCATAGCTGACGAGGTGGCGATTGTCCTCCGCGAGAATCGCGAGGCGAAAAGCAGGACTAAGAGTCAACAACCAGCGATAAAAAACGGGGAGACCGAATTGGTCTTCCCGTTATCTGTAGCTATATTTTTTCACGCTGGGTTACCTCCTCTTGCGGAAGACCCGCTTGCGCCGCTCAATCGCGAGCATCTGGAATAGGCTGTTCATCTTCACCCCTTAGGTTTCTCAAACTTAGCTTTTGCGAAGGAATGTTTATCGAATCCGAAACTTACGCTTCCGGCGGTCAATATCGAGCATCAGGAATAGGCTGTTCATCGATCCTCCTTGGTGGTTGTTATCGAACGTTCGTCGCTTACAACCATTAAGAGTACCCGGCGGCAGCTTCGGTTTCAGTTTGGGAGAGAAAATCTACAGATATTTTGCCAAAGACAGGAAGATACAGGAGTGAGCGGGATTAAAACTCCGGAACCAGCGTGATTGGATGGGGATTTTCTCGCTCCCAGATGCGTACCGCTGTGGCGATCTCCGCCGTGAGCGATGCCACCGCCCGGCGGTTGAACTCCTCGGCAGCGTGGGAGGCATTGTAGATGTTGCCCAGATAGAAGGAGAAGCCCAGCAGCCCGGTAACTACTGCGGTGGGGGTTTCCTCGTTACTGGCAGCCCACCAGGTTGCCCCGACCCAGATGGCGTTGGTGGTCAGAGCCATCACGCCGTCCCAGAACTCCCCTGCCATTACCTGACCCAGCCCGGGCAGAATGGCAGAGGAGAGTCCGGCGACGAAGGGTGAAAGCACCGGCAGCTCGGCTCGCTTCGCCGTGATGCCAACCAGGTTGTTCGCCAGTACCCCTGCCGGGTCGTCAGGAAAGGTCTGGGCGGTGAGTTGGAAGCTCCGCTCCGCCTCGTCCAGCTCCCAGAGGGGAAGACTGGTAAGCCCGTGGAGCAATCCGGCACGGGGCGAGCTGGAGAGTGGCGGGTCTTCAGATGCCAGCTCGGAAAGGGTAATTCGGGAGTCCTCGTAGTTTCCCGCCAGAGCCAGGCTGCGCCCCAGCATCAACCGGGCTTCAGGGACGAGGGGGCTGTCGTTGAAGTCGTGAATGAGCTGACTCAGGCTGGCGGCGGCGACATCGTAGGCTCCGGCACCGTCGTAGGCGAGGGCAACCCCAAAGGCTGCCTCATCGGCGAGGGGACTCTCCGGGAAGAAGTGAATCAGTCGCTCGAACTCCAGCACCGCCTTGAAGAACTCCCCCCGTCGGAGGAGGGTCTCGGCGAAGTGAAGCTGATCGGCATCGTCAACAACCAGCTCTTCGGCGGCGGTGAGGCTGAGCAACACCAACAAAAGCAGGGTGAGGTTTTTCATAAATCAGCCGCCAACTGCCTGAGAACAGGCAACAGATGTTCGTAAAGACCGGGGATACCCTCTCGTAACCGAGCCACCGCCACCGGCAGCCTCCAGCCCTCAACCTCAGTGGAGTTCAGTCCGGTCTCCCGGCAGT
>JAIOSI010000154.1 GCA_021107695.1 bacterium | reverse complement strand
GCTGGCAACGCGGTGCGTTGCATCACAGAGCTGGGCTTCGCCCAGAAAACCTTGAGCTTGCCCGCTCACTCCGTAGTTTTACGGAGCGTGCCACCGCCGTCCCCGCGCTTTTTTCCGAGGTGTAATGCAGCTCCGGCTGATGAGACAAGAACACAAAGATGTTAACTGGAAAACAAGCGCATCAGTTTGTAATTTATGATGTTATAGATACGCTCTCTCCGGTTACTAGCCACAAAGAATCCCCGCACCATCAAATTAACCAAGCCGCTGACCCTGACACTTTTGGTCATTCCGGAAGTATCGCCAAGAACAGCCTGTAACTAGAATAATGACTATAAGTTACTCCCTCCAGCAGGTAGCTGTTAAGTGATTATCCCAACAAAAAACCGCCCGGAGGCGGTGAGCTTGCTTGTAATTTACCAGAGGTTAGTTATAGGTGGCTTCGGTGATGTTCTATCATTTGCCCCTGCTGTTTGACCTGCCCCAGGGTGGTGGCGAGGCGCGGACTTGAACCGCGGGCACGCGGATTTTCAATCCGCTGCTCTACCAACTGAGCTACCCCGCCACGGAGCCTTTGGACGGGTGGTAGGGTAGCAACGGGAGGAGACAATGTCAAGAGGGGGGATTACCAAGGGCGGTGGTTGTGAATTGAGGACGGAGTATGTATAATTGCTCCGACTGGTCTGTTTATATTTGTAGCTAAAGGTGTTTTGAGAATATCGGCGTTTGAAAACGGCGGGTGGTTTTATGGAGAAGCTGAAGAAGCGGCAGTTGGGTCTTCCCTGGAAACAGGCTCTGATAGCGGGTGGGTTGGTGCTGCTGGCAGCGGTGATTATCGCCGCCCTGCTGATTAGCGATCCCGCTGGCTGGGGCGTGGCGGCTCTCTATCTGATAATCGTCTTTGTCGCCGGGACTGCCCTGGCGTTGGTGCTGTTTGGTCTGGCACAGGGTTCGTTAAAGAGGTTCCTCGGCGACCTGCAGGGACTTGACAAGCTCAAAAAGCTAGAAGGCTATTCCGGAGATGCCGGAGTGCTGGCGGACGAGGTAAATCGCCTGACCGGGAGTACGGAGAGTCAATCCGGCACCATCAACGGCAAAGAGAAGAATCCTGCCTTTGTCGTCTTTGAGATGCAGCGGAACCTGCTGCCGAAGAAGTTCCCGCGTTACGACGAGATGAGAATTGCCGGGCTTTGTCTCCCCGCCCCAAAGATCAGCGGGGACTACTACGACTTCATCCGGCTCAACGAAAGTAAGCTCGGAGTAATCATCACCGATGTATCGGAGAAGGGGCTGGACGGACTCTTCACGATGCAGATGCTCAAGTCGATGTTGCGGGTTATCGCCGGGCGTTACGAGGAGCCGCTGCCGACGATCTGTGAGCTGAATCGCCACCTGACTCCGCTGACGCGTCCGGGCAGCTTCATCACCGGAATCTACCTCATTTACGACACGGTAACGCACACCCTGGAGTTCGTCAACGCCGGACACAATCCGATTCTGGTCTATCGCTATGGCACCGAAGAGGTCGAGGTCATCAAAACCGGCGGTCGTCCCCTGGGGATGCTCGGCACGAAGGAGTTTGAAGCCAAGCTGGAGGACTCGCGGATTCAGCTGGAGCACGGCGATGTCGCCCTGCTCTACAACGATGGACTGACCGAAATCATGAATCGCTCCGAGACGCAGTTTGGGCAGGAGCGGCTCATCGAGGGGTTTCGCAAGATCGCCCGGCTGGAACCGGTGAGTTTGATCAAGAAGCTCTCCCATCTCGCCCTCAACTTCGCTGGCGGCGAGGAGCAGCTCGACGACATGACCCTGGTGGCGATGCGCTGTCAGGCGAAGGTGGCTCACTTCGAAACACCGTCCCGGGTCGATACCCACGACCTCACCGACCTGATCGACCAGGCAATCGATGAAAAATAGGCAGCGCAGTGCGCTGCACCACAAGACTGGGTTTCGCCCAGAAAACCTTCTGCTTACCCGCTCACGTTGTTCGCTTGTAATAATAACCAAGCGACCAGCGGGAGCGGTAAAACGTGGGAGGAATCGTAGTTTTGACTAGTTCTAATCCGCGAAGCTGGGCTTCGCCCAGAAAACCTTGATATATTCAGCCGCTCCCGTTGCTTGCTTACAGATATAATTGTAACGGTTTCCGCCTGTCCGGACAAAAGAGAGCAACCACGGAAAACCGCTGTGTCAATATCGGGCGGGGATTTCAGCCGATGGGGCAATCCCCGTCGTGAGATGAGCGAAGCTCATCTTCTTTTTTTTGAGAAGATATGTATTTACAGCAGTCATCAATGAGAACTTTCACAAAATGCCAATAACCATCGTCGGTGGGCGCAGCTTGAAGCTGAACTCACCTCTGCATGCGGCTTTCTGAGGAATAGACTGCAATTACCCTATTAATACTGATACTGATAGTTACAAACATGATACTTGACCATATTTTCTGGTTACTTCTAACCCCTCTGATTCTGACAGAGTCAACGATACTCTCAACGCAACGTTAATCCGGCAGCAAATTTCAACATTGAGGAATTATCCCCATAAATATGCTGACAACAACCTGAATTTCTGTTAATCTACAGTCCCGTAGAGTAGCAAGGTCATTCATCCTTTCCCCAGCCAGAGGTAGTGTGTCGTGGACGAGCTATTTGACTTCGAGATGATCTCCGACCAGACCGACGACAGTGAAAACGTTGACTTCTTCCCCGACAAGTATCGGATTGGGCGGACGAAGTACATCGTAATAACCGGTGGTGTGATGAGCGGGGTTGGGAAGGGGGTCTTCTCTGCCAGCCTCTCCAACCTGTTGATACATCATGGCTTCTCTGTTAGCCAGATCAAGATGGACGGCTACCTGAACTACGATGCGGGAACCCTGAATCCCTATCGCCACGGCGAGGTCTTTGTCCTCGACGACGGAACAGAGTGCGATATGGATCTGGGAACCTACGAGAGGTTCCTCGGTAAAGATTTGTCGAAAGACAACTACCTTACCTCGGGCAAGCTCTATACCCATGTGCTGGAGAAGGAGCGCAAGGGCGAGTATCTGGGGCGGGATGTGTTGGTTATTCCTCACGTTACCGGAGAAATTAAAAACTTTTTTAGGGAGCTTGCCGCCTCCAAACCCTACGACCTGGTGTTGATTGAGATTGGCGGCACCGTTGGCGACATCGAGAATCTGCACTTTATCGAGGCCGCCCGCGAGCTTTACATGGCAGAGGGTCGCGAGAACGTGATGTTTGCCCACGTTACCATGCTGCCGTTCAACAAGGCCTCTGGAGAGCAAAAGTCCAAGCCAACCCAGCATTCGGTAAAGAAGCTTCTCGAAGCCGGGGTTCAGCCCGACATCATCGTCGGTCGTTCACCGGTGGGGGTTGCGCCAAAGGTTCGCCAGAAGATATCTCTCTTCTGTAACGTTCCCGAAGAGAACGTGATCAGCTCTCCAGACCTGAGCAGCATCTATGTTTTACCAGAGATTCTCGCCCGGCAGAATCTGGCAAAGATTATCACCAAACGATTGAACCTCTCCCTGCCGGTTCCGGCGAACGATGATGTTGATCCACCGCTCGCGTCCTACCTTGAGCATTACGGTAAGAAAGACTTGCCAAAGGTAATGATTGCCATCACCGGGAAGTATGCGACGCTGAAGGACTCGTACATCAGCATCGTCAATGCCCTGGAACATGCCGAGGTCGCCCTGGGCTGTCGGGTGGAAACCCGCTGGATCGAGACTACGGAGATCAGCGACGAGAGTGAGGTAGAGGGTCTATTCGACGGTGAGGTTTCCGGTGTGATCGTCCCCGGTGGCTTTGGCTCCCGTGGGGTCGAGGGCAAGATACTCACCATTAAACACGCTCGTGAGAACAAGATTCCTTTCCTGGGCATCTGCTACGGCTTCCACTTTGCTGTGGTGGAGGTCGCCCGCCACCTCTGTGGGCTGGAGAAAGCCCATACCACTGAGGTCAACCGTCGCACCCCTCATCCGATCATTCG
>JAIOSI010000174.1 GCA_021107695.1 bacterium | reverse complement strand
ACGGCGCGGTCCTCGCTCTTCGGTTCGGTTTTGATGGTGTCTGGCTGGCTGCTGGTACTCAAGGTTACTCCTCGGTATCAATTTCGCTGTCATTGCTCTCGGTAGAGGGTCGGTAGCTGCCCCGGGCGTCTCCCCGGACGACGTAGCGGTCGAGTTCGCCATCGACGAGGAAGATGTCCATGTGCGAGCCGTTCATCTCGGTGCGTCCCCGGCTGGTCTCGCCTTCGGGGGCGGGGTAGTAGATGCTGCGGGCATCGCCGTCCAGGGTGATCTGGGTGGCGATGTCGTCTTGCAGGTAGATGGTGATCGTCTGCGCACTGGCATCAATCGTCCCCTCCTCGCCGGAGGCAGGGTCGGGGATGTACAGCGCGGTGGCGTTGCCCTCGCAGAGGATCCGGTCGGCTGCGTCATCCACGTAGAAGAGGGTCATCAGATCGGCGGCGAGGTCCAGCTTGCCTTGTCGTTCGTAGTCGGCGGGGTCTTTTTCAGAGACATTTTCCGCTTCGTCTTCCGCTTCGTCTTCCACCGCTTCATCCTCTTCACCTGCGGCGTAATAGACCGCCCGGGCTGTGCCTTCGACGACGACCTTCTCCAGCCCGCCTTCTTCATTGAGGAGGTACATGGTCATCAGCTCGCCGCCGACCTTGTCCTCGTCCCGCCAGGCGATAGGGTCGCCGTCGAGGATAATCAGATTGTCATCGCCGTGGTAGTCCGCCTGATCGCCCTCGGCGTGGAGATTGTCCTGGTCTATCTGCACATCGCCGGATGCCGTCCCCCTGTCTTCGTCGAGGTAATACTCCATCACCTTGCCCCGAATTAGCACATCGCCGCCAGCGGCGTCGGTGATGGTCAGCAGCGGCGACTGGGTAACAATCACGTAGCGGCTCTCGCGATGGTACTCCAGATACTCTCCGGTAATTCGGGCGTTTCGCTCGCTCTCCACCACAGCCACGTTGCCCTTGAGCAGGGCGATCTTCTCGCGGTCGTAGTAGTACAGCTCGTCGGCGGTAACCGTCGTCGTCCCCTGTATCAGCTTGACATTGCCCAGGGCGCGGATGGTGCGAATGGACCCCAGTAGGTTGCCGACGACGCGATCCGCCTCGAAGTAGTAGTCGTCATCGGACGAGCCGAGCTGCACCCGCCGGGGTTCGGCGGAAGTCTCGGTCTCGCTGTCCATCTCTACTTCAGTTGACCAGCCAGTGGAGATGGTCAGCAACAGAGTTATCATCAGTAGCTTTCTCATTTGGCGGATTATGCCACCTTAGCCGCTGACCGTCAACGCACGGCTGGGATGCTGTCTGAATACCCCTTGCCACGGGGGAAGTTTGGTACTAGAATGCGCCCCAACATGACTTGAGGTTTGCCTGGAAACTCTAAAGGAGCAGGATGCGATTTCTGACCGTTGCGTTTATTCTATTAGCTGTGATGCTCGCCGGAGCCGGAGAGGCACTGGTCAGCGAGTCCCTGGTGCTGGTCGGACCGATCAGCCGAGAGGCTATTGCCACGCTTGAGCGGGACTGGCCGCTCTCTATTGACGACTACGACGGCAGCTTCGCCACCTGTTACACCTTTCAGGAGAAGCTGGAGCTTCTCGACAGTATGCCCTGGGGTTGTACGGTGCTGGTGGAAGACCTTCAGGCGCATTACGCCGAGCAGCGGGCGATGGATTTTGCAGGTGATAAAGACGAACCCTGGACTTCCTTCCACACCTACGCCGAGACGATGACCCTGCTTGAGACCTGGGCGAATGATAATTCAAGCATCGCCAAGATCGTTGATGTCGGCACCTCGGTGGAGGGACGTCATTTGCGCTGCATTGTCATCAGCGACAACGTAGCAACCGAGGAGTACGAGCCGGAGGTTCGGGTCATCGGTACCATCCACGGCAACGAGGAGATCGCCAACGAGGTGGTGCTTTACCTTGCCGAGCGGTTGCTCACCGACTACGGAACCGATTCCGCCGTTACCGAGATGGTGGATGGCATGGAGATCTGGCTCCAACCTTTGGTTAACCCCGATGGCTATGTTGCCAGCCGACGCTCAAACAACAATTCCGTTGACCTCAACCGCAACCTCAGCTATCACTGGAATGGTTCAGACTATGAGCCACATCCCTTTTCTCAGCCGGAGACCAAGGCTCTTGCCGACTATTCCGGTGGCGATGAGCAGTACGTGCCGGATAATGTCGAAGACAACACCTTCGTTCTTGGCTTAACCCACCACTCCGGTGCCGTTTGCCTCAACTACGTCTGGAACTATCAGTATACCGATGCCGCCGACAAAGCCCATGTCTGGCACAACCTCTGTCAGGACTACTCCGATGGTTGTGAAGACAGCTCTTACTACAGCAACCTTGATGGTGGTTATGATAACTACGGAGACGGATACCAGTGGTACGACTACATGGATGCCATCTGCGAGGGAGCGGAGTGGTATCCGACCCACGGCGATGTAAACGACTGGAGCTACGGTGAGCGGGGCTGCCTAGACACCACGGTCGAACTGAGCGACGGTCAGGGCGGCGGATTCCCCGAAGGCGACATCATTGACTTCTGCGATGCCAACTACTACGGTCAGATGGCGTATCTGGAGTATGCCGACGATGGTCTCCACGGTACGGTGAAGGACGGCGCGGGCGTTCCGGTACTCTGCACCATCACCGTGGACAGTCGCACCGAAGCCTTTATGTACAACGATCCCACCGTCATCGGCGACTACTGGCTCCCCCTCGACGACGGAACCTACGATGTTACCTTCTCCGCCGACGGCTACACTCCCCAGACCTTCGAGGACGTGGTCGTAACCGGAGATACCACCACGCCGATTGACGTGGTCTTCAGCCAGTCCGGCGTGGGCGACCTGACCATCTCCGCCCACCAGACCAGCGATGGCGTGCTGCTCTCCTGGGAAACCTCTGCGGAGTTCATCGCCTACAATATCTATCGGGACAACGGTCGTGGCAACAGCGTCGGCGAGCGGCTGAACCAGTTCCGTCTCGACGGAGGCGCGGCCTGTTATCTGGATGCTCGCCCCCACGCTCCGGTTTCCCGCTATCGCATCGAGGCGATCACCCCGGATGGACACCGTGAGGTTTACGGTCCGGCGGAGGTACGGCTTGATGGCGAAGCTACCGAGCTGCTGGTGGGTCTCTATCCCAATCCCGTTGTCAGTGAGCTGACTCTGGAACTGAACTCCGGCGGAAGCGACTGCCGAGTTACGCTCTACGACCTCTCCGGTCGCCTGGTAGATAACCTCTACTCCGGCAGCCTGAGCGAAGGACGGCACAGCCTGAGCTTCGACCTTGCCTCTCGCCCGGCAGGGGTTTACCTGCTGCGGGTGGAGTCCGGCAGTGTTAGCGAGAACCGCCGAGTGGTGATTACTCGCTAAAACGATATACCACAAACCGCCCTCATCATTCACCAATGGGGGCGGTTTTCTGTTATGATTGCCCCGCTGCGGGGTCTTGAACTTATTCTCGATAAAGTTCGTAGAGAGACTGTTACGAAATTGCGTTGCCCCTTGCCAAGAGAGATATTTTAGGCTACCTATAAACTGGCTCGTCCGCGTGGCGAACAGCCCATGGAGAAGCAGCTTGCGTAAAACGATTTTTCTGATACTGGCGATTGCCCTGAGCGTCTCGGCGCAGAGCATCCTCGTTGCCGACTACGACAACGGTCTGACCTTCACCAATCCCGACGGCTCCGGTGAGGTCGACTCCGAGGCGGCCCTGCTGACCGCTCTCGACAACAACGGCAGCAGCTACGACCTGGTTAGCCAGCTGCCCAGCGACCTCTCCGCCTATGACCAGGTCTTCCTGCTGGTGGGAGCCTTCTCCCACTCCAAGATACTTGGCTACGATGACCAGCAGGCTCTGGTGAGCTTCGCCCAGTCTGGTTGGCTCTACCTGGAGGGTGGCGACGTCGGCGACGACTACCACGGCACCGAGCTTTGGAACCTCCTCGGAGCCGACTACCTCCACGACGGCAATCCTTATCACGAGGGCAATGTGGAGACCCTGACGGGTGTACCCGGAACCCCCGGGGAGAACCTCACCTTCGACTGTCCGGGCTATCAGACGAACCTCAGCGACTCCTACCTCGACGAGCTGACCAATGACGGCGGCACGGTCATCTTCACCAGCGCGCCGGTGGGCAATATCTCCAACGCCCGCGTTGTCTATCAGCAGGTGGACTCCCGCACAACCATCGTCTCCTCGATCCTCTTCGGCTCCCTTGCCGACGGCGGCTCCACCAAGGCGGAGTACCTGGAGAGCCTCCTTGACACCTACAGCCCGCCAACAAGTATCGAAGAGACCACCTGGGGACAGATTAAAGCGGGGATTTAACGCTTATCCGCTAGTTGAAGCAAATCATTTTCTCGAAGGGAGACCCAATGAAGAAGCTCTTCCTAATCCTGCTGCTTCCCGCTCTCTGTCTGGCGGCGACCGTTCAGCTTGCCGCTGGCTGCGCCCCGTTGCCGAACGATGTGCTGCTCATCAGCGACCAGACCGACGAGGTCACCAGCCCGCCGAACTTCGATGAATACTACGAGGATGCCCTCAACGACTACAGCGTCCCCTACAGCTACGACAAGCTCGTCCACAGCAGCGACATCACCTCCACCGAGCTTGATCCCTACAACATGGTCGTCTGGTACACCGGAGTGAGCGCGCCTTATCCCTCGAATAACCCCAAGGGACACGCCACCCTGACCCTGGACGAGGAGAGCGCTCTGGTCAACTGGCTCAATGCAACTCCCTCCGGCGAGACGCGGGGGCTGTGGCTCTCCGGACGCTTCATCGCCTACAACTGCATCGCCGACACCAACACCCAGGGGCAGATCTACTCGCAGCTCTTCAGCGGCTACTTTGGTCTCGACTACCCCCAGGACAACTTCACCGACCCAATCTCCGTCAACAGCGACTGGGTCGGCGAGGCGTGGAGCGGCAGACCGCCGATGTGGGGCTACAGCAAGGCAATCTTCTGGCGCAGCAGCACCGGCGGCAACAACATCCCCGATATGCTCGCCAGCACCGGCGCGGGGTGGGGCGCGCTGAAGTGGACCGACCCCTCCTCTAACGACCACTACGCCAGCATGATCGCCAACACAGGAACCTCCGCCAATGGCGGCACCTGGAAGGTCGTCCTCTCCGCCCTGCCGCTGGAGTGCATCGGCGACGAGAGCCAGCACGACGAACAGGTGATGACGATGCGGGACATCCTGGACTGGTTCAATGCCACCGCCGCTATCGAGGAAACCACCTGGGGGCAGCTTAAAGCCCAGTTCTAAGCGACCAGCCAGTCAATGAGACGAAGAAAGCAACGACGCAGGTCGTTGCTTTCTGTATTGGAGGAGGAGAGCGGTTATCTAGTAGATCTCATCTAAATAACGAGAGCCAGAAGAGCTAAATATCTTCACCCAGCCAACCTCACCGTTCACCTTGACCTTGAACCACTGTTCCTCACGATCTAATACTCCACAGACCGTTTTCGGCTCAAGATGGTCAATTATTTTGGCATTGAGGCTAGGTTCAGCCCTGAAGTTCAAGCCGTTCTCGTTGAGAATCCGCACCCTCTCTGGTTCGGTGAGTATCAGAATCTCTGTGCCGTCCTCTGCTCTGCACCAGCCTTCGGTTGAATCTACTACAACCTTAACCCATTCTTCCCTACGGGTTAAAATCACCAGTTCTTCGCCGAGAGGAATACTTTCGATTAGCACCGATCCGTTTCCTCTGGCAGCACTTCTCATCTCCACACCGTCAGTCGCTATCACAAGTCCTTCAACCTGTGGAACAGCAGGTTCTACAGGGGGGGTGTTTTCCAAAAAATCAAACTTAGGAATAACAAAATATATAATCAGTAATATCATCGACAGCACTGTTAATATAGTAAATATTATTGTTCGAACTCTAGTATCCTCATCCCTTTCTTTTTTGGTTTGATATAAATAGATGAAATAGCTAAAAAACAAAACGATATTTCCAAGAAATAAAACTAAATTAAATAAAAAAGACCAACCAATAATCCAAGCTAAAGCAATGACCACATAGGTCATGACCATTATCGACATAGTCCCAAAAATACCTTGGAATACAGGTGTATGTAGTTCGGCGTGTGCCTTCGGATCTTGAATTCTTAATAGATCATCGTCTCTTCTCACTCGTTCTTCTTCTAATCGTATAAGTCTTTCTTGATTATCAGTATATTTACTCATACCAAACGTCCTTTCTGACTAAATAAAAGACAATCTTAATATTCACCCAATCACTGTAAACCATGCCTAACCTGATGTCAAGCACTCAACGACGGTTACATTCATTGGCACACTCTAACATCATTTCAAGTATTAACTCAATCCTCAAACCAAGTACACTTGCCCATAGCTCCTCCTACTGCCCCAGTTCATGTTTCAGCTTATTAAGGCGGTCGCGCAGGGCGGCTGCCTTTTCGAACTCCAGCGTCTCCGCCGCCGCCAGCATCTCCTGCTCAATCTGCCGCATCTGCTCTATCTTATCATATTCACTTAGTGAAGAGGCAAGCTCCTTCGCCTCCCGCTCTGCCAGCTCCTCGCCGTCCAGCCCCCGCGCGTCGGCGACCCCGGTTCCGGTGCGGATTGCGTCGATGCTCTTGACGATGGTCTGCGGCACGATGCCGTGCTTCTCGTTGTAGGCGACCTGAATCTCCCGGCGGCGGTCGGTCTCGTCAATCGCCTCGATCATCGCCGGGCTGGGAACACCCTTGCGGGCGTACATGATGACCCGCCCCTCGGAGTTCCGGGCGCAGCGGCCCGTGGTCTGGATGAGGCTGCGGGTGTTGCGCAGGAAGCCCTGCTTGTCGGCATCGAGAATGCCGATAAGGGAGACCTCGGGGAGGTCCAGCCCCTCACGGAGGAGGTTGATGCCAACGAGGACATCGAACTCGCCCAGGCGGAGGTCGCGGATGATCTCTACCCGCTCGATGGTGTTGATCTCCGAGTGCAGGTAGCGGGCGCGGATGCCGGACTCGGTGAGGTAGTCGGCAAGCTCCTCCGCCATCCGCTTGGTGAGGCAGGTTACCAGGGTGCGATGCCCCATCTCGATGCGCTGGCGGATTTCGCCGATGAGGTCGTCAATCTGCCCCTCGGATTTTTTCACGGTGATCTGCGGGTCGATTAGCCCAGTGGGGCGGATGATCTGCTCGACGATTACGCCGTCCTTGACGGCACCTTCGATTTCGTACGCCGACGGTGTTGCCGAGGTGTAGATGACCTGATTGACCAGGGTCTCGAACTCCTCGAACTTGAGCGGACGGTTGTCCATCGCCGGGGGCAGGCGGAAGCCATGCTCAACCAGAGTGCCCTTCCGCGAGCGGTCGCCGTTGTACATCCCGTGTAGCTGAGGGATGGCAACGTGGCTTTCGTCAATAATCAGCAGCCAGTCCTTGGGGAAGTAGTCGATTAGGACATTGGGGCGGCTGCCCGGCTCCCGTCCGGCGATGTGTCGGGAGTAGTTCTCGATACCGTTGCAGTAGCCGACCTCCCGGAGCATGTCTAGGTCGTAGCGGGTGCGGCTGCCCAGCCGTTGCGCCTCCAGCAGCTTGTTGTTCTTCAGCAGCAGAGCCTCCTGCTCGTGTAGCTCCGCCTCGATGCCCTTAATCGCGTCGGTGAGGCGGAACTCCTGGCTGACGAAGTGCCGCGCCGGGAAGATGCTCACGGTGAGCATCTCGTTGATGGTATCGCCGGTGAGCGGGTTGATGATCGAGAGCTTGTCGATGGAGTCGCCCCAGAACTCCACCCGGAAGCCCTTGTCGCCGTAGGCGGGGTAGATGTCCACGGTATCGCCAAGCACCCGGAAATGCCCCCGGCTGAAGTCCATGTCGTTGCGGGTGTACTGGATGTCGATGAGCTGCTCCAGCAGCTTGTCCCGCTCCACGGTGTCGTCCTTGAACAGCTTGATGGTCAGTGCCTCGTAGTCCTCCTTCGCCCCCAGACCGTAGATGCACGACACGCTGGCGACGATCAACACATCACGGCGGCTCAACAGCGAGGCGGTGGCGGCGAGGCGCAGCTTGTCGATCTCCTCGTTGATGCTGGAGTCCTTCTCGATGTAGGTGTCCGACGAGGGGAGGTACGCCTCCGGCTGATAATAATCATAATAGCTGACGAAGTACTCCACAGCGTTGTAGGGGAAGAGCCCCTTGAACTCGCTGTAGAGCTGCGCGGCGAGGGTCTTGTTCGGACTGATGACCAGGGTAGGACGATTGACCCGGGCGACGATATTCGCCACCGAGAAGGTTTTCCCCGACCCCGTAACCCCCAGCAGCACATTGTGGTGCTTGCCAGCGTTGAGGGACTCGACGAGACTCTTGATGGCGGCGGGCTGGTCGCCCTTCGGTTCGTATTCACTGACTAACTGAAACTTTTCCACGGCTGCTCCGAGGTAGGCGGGAGGTTACAATCATCAAAGCCAAAGCGGCTTAGGGTAGCAAGGCAGGCGGTGAGAGTCAAGAGCCAGCGGCATTTGGGTAAAGAAAAAGCCACGGGGTTGCCGTGGCTGTTTTGGTAGAGGCGGTTGTGTCGGACTAATCCTAAGAGGGTTCGTCTCCAATATCCTCGAAGTAATCAGAATCAATTCCCATAAGTTTGTAGCTCTTTATCTCAGACACTCCGAGTCCATGTTCAATCATTAGGTCGGCTAATCTTTCTCCATCAATCAAAACAACCGAGGGAAGCTTATTTCTTTCGACAAAACCTTTGGCATCCTCAGCGAAGGAAGAGGTCGTGATAATAATCCCTTT
>JAIOSI010000139.1 GCA_021107695.1 bacterium | reverse complement strand
TGCCGGAGACGTGCTTGCGAATGTGCGCATGGCGGCGGAACCGCAGTTTCTGTTTTCTGAGCATCTTACCTCTCCTGTCGGTTGGTCTTTCGACCCGGGGCTTTCACCCTCCGTTACAGGTTCTGACTTAACTATCAAAAGGATTGTTAAAAGCTTCTCGCGGCACGAGGTCGGCTATCCAGCCCCTTAGGCGACGCCAGTCTTGCCAGCCTTCTGGCGGACCCACTCGCCGTCGTAGCGGATGCCCTTACCCTTGTACGGTTCGGGGGGACGCACCCGGCGAATCTGAGCGGTTACTTCTCCGACGGCCTGTTTGTCGATGCCGGAGATGATGACCAGGGTGAAATCGCCGCGCTGCTGGGTTTCGAAGCTGATGTTCTCTGGTGGATTGATGTCCACAGAGTGGCAGAAGCCCACGTTAAGGATAAGCTGTTTGCCTTCGACCCGCGCCTTGTAACCGGTTCCGCGAATCTCCAAGGTCTTGGAGAAGCCCTTGCTCACGCCCTCGACCATGTTGGCGATCAGGGTGCGGCTAAGTCCGTGGCGGGACTTGGCGAGCTTGGTGTCGTCGGGGCGGGAAACGATGACCTCGTTTCCTTCCAGTTTGGCGGTAATCGGGGCGGAGAGGCTCCAGGAGAGCGTACCCTTCGGACCCTTGACATTGACATCCTGCCCGTCAATCTAGACGGTTACTCCGCTGGGAACATCAATCGGCATCATCCCAATACGACTCATCGTAACTCCTAAATATTCTTGCTTAAACACCTTCGTACGTTCGAGCTGGCTAAACGGCATCTTTTACAACGATTAGATACCCCGGCAATCAGGCGGCAGCCTCCCAAACGAACAAAAGCCAGCTTGTCTTGTTATGCAAAGGTCTTTTGCGATAGCTCGTATCCCGACCTGAGTGCCGGGTAATCTGTTTGTTGGTGAGGCTGCTGTGGAGAATCTGCAATGCTCCGCTCTGCCTCAAAATCATCCGACCTTCTGGTTTTTACCAGACGCGGCAGATCAGCTCGCCGCCGAGACCGCTCCTGCGGGCGTCGTTGTCGGTGAGGAGACCCTTGGAGGTGGAGACAACGGCGATGCCAAGTCCACTCATGATGTAGGGGATCTTGTCGCGGCGGGAGTAGATGCGCAGTCCCGGTTTAGAGACCCGCTGGATTCCCTGGATGACCGCTTTGCCGTCGGCGGTGTACTTGAGACCGATGACAAGGTCTTTGTGTTGGTTTTTCTCGACAGCGTATTCAGCCAGGTAGCCCTCATCGACGAGGAGCTTAACGAAGGCTTCTTTAAACTTCGAGTGTCCGATAACCAGTTTTTTGTGTCCCATCCGCGTGGCGTTGCGGATTCTGGTTAGTAGATCGGCGATAGGATCGGTCATCACCATAGCATAAACCTCAAAACCGTTGGCTCGTTCGGCGGCTGCCGATGAGCGTAGTTTTTCGGGTGGTCTCTCCACCCGTGTGCTGAGTCGCAGCACAGACGCAATCTTTTAGCTATCATCCTCCAGCTCTGTAAATCAAAAGGCAGAGGAGTCGGTTTACTCTACCAGCTTGCCTTGGTAACGCCGGGGATCTTGCCAGCGCGGGCAAGCTCGCGGAAGCAGATGCGGCACATGTCGAAGCGGCGGTAGTAGGCACGGGGTCGCCCACAGAGCGGGCAGCGCGTGTATTTACGAACCTTGTATTTCGGCTCTCTTTTAGCTTTTACTTTTAAGCAGGTCTTAGCCAACTTTGGCCTCCTCTTTACGACGCTCAAAGGGCATTCCCAGCTCGGCGAGCAACGCTTTGGCCTCTTCGTTGTTACGGGCGTTGGTGCAGATGGTAATGGTTATTCCGGCAATACTGGCGACCTTATCGTAGGTAATCTCCGGGAAGATCGTCTGGTCGCGCAGACCGATGCTGAAGTTCCCGCGACCGTCGAAACCTTTATCGCTGATTCCCTGGAAGTCGCGAAGCTGCGGCAGGGCGAAGTTCACCAGGCGATCGTAGAACTCGTACATCCGTTCACGACGCAGGGTAACCTTGCAACCGATGGTCTGATCCTCACGCAGTTTGAACTGAGCGATTGAGCGTCTTGCCTTCGTCAGTACCGGCTTCTGACCGCTGATGGCGGTGAGGTCGTCCATCGCACTGTCGATAACCTTGGGGTTATCTTTCGTGCTGCCAATTCCCCGGTTGAGGACGATCTTGACCAGCTTCGGAACCTGCATGGGGTTTCTATGCCCCAGCTTCTTCATCAAAGCAGTCTTTACCCGCTCTTCGTATTCGGTTTTTAGTCTTGGTGCCACTTGTTCTCCTTGAGGCTCAGCATAACTCGATAAATCAGACTTTATCGTCCATCAGAGAGGCTGCCGTTAGACCGTTATAACAACTGTAATCACAACAGATACCAGTGGTTATAAAACTATCAACGATTCTAACCAAAGCCGTGCGTACTCCGTGATGGTACTTATGCTGAAGTCTCTCCTAATGAACTCGACAGGCGGTTCGCCGTCGGCTCTCGGTTGTTACAAAAGCGTTTAGGTAAACTCTGCTCCGCACCTCTTGCAGGTACGCTTGCGGTCTTTGCCATTGCGGTTGACGCCGATGCGGGTTGCCTTGGAACACTTGGGGCAGACCAGCATCAGGTTGTCGAAGCGTAGCGGTGCTTCCAGCTCGATGATTCCGCCCTGAACATCCTGGCGGGTCTGACGCTGGTGCTTCTTGATAAAGTTTACAGCCTGGACGATGGCGCGCTCGGTCTCAAGATTGATCTTGAGAATCTCGCCGCGTTTGCCTTTTTCGGCACCGGAGATTACCTCAACGGTATCGCCCTTGCGCAGTCTGGTTTTCCGGGACATTAGAGTACCTCCGGAGCCATGGAAACGATGCGGTTGAAGTTCTTCTGGCGCAGCTCACGGGCGACGGGACCAAAGACCCGGGTCGCTACCGGCTCGCCAGCATCGTTGATAATCACCGCGGCGTTGTCATCAAAGCGAATGTAAGAGCCATCGGCACGGCGAAGCTCCTTGCGGGTTCGCACCACCACTGCCCGAACGACGGATCCCTTTTTGACATCGGAGGTCGGGATCGCCTCTTTGATGGTAACAACAATGGTATCACCGACGGAGGCGTAACGACGGCGGGAGCCGCCCAGCACCTTGATACAGAGAGCTTTACGCGCCCCTGAGTTATCGGTGATCTTTAGAATGGTTTCCTGTTGAATCATCGCTACTCTCTTTTACCGAAGTTGTTACTTCGGGCATAATCGTTTGCCACTGGCAAGCTAAAGACTCCGCGCTGAACGTTATCTACTGGGGGGCTTTTTTACGAGGGGTCCGGAACTCCCCATTTGCTGAAGTACCAGCTCCCCCAACCAGCCCCTTAGCCCCTAGCGGTGGCGGGCGCGCTCAACAACGCGGATAACACGCCAGCGTTTGTTTTTGGAGAGCGGGCGGGTCTCTTCGATCAAGACGGTATCGCCAGCCTTGCAGGTGTTTTCTTCGTCGTGTGCCATAAAACGGCTGGAGCGTGAAACGGTCTTTTTGTAAAGGGGGTGAGCCTGCCGACGCTCGACGACCACAACTACGGTCTTCTGGTGAGCGTCTTTGGCTGCCAGCCCGGTACGCTGTTTGCGGTTGTTACTAGGCATCTGGTTCCGCGCTTTCTCTGTTTATCTTGCGTGCGTCCGGCTTGCTTTTGTTGGCTGACCGGAAACAACTTAATCTAAGCCGTTGTTACGGTGGAGGTCTGTTTCTACAGCCCCCATCCCAAACTGGCGAAAAGCCCGATTCGTCTGGTTAGCCGTTAATGCCCAGCTCGCGTTCGTGCATGATGGTGTTGATCCGCGCGATGTCCTTGCGAACCTGCTTGATGCGGGCGGGGTTGTTTAGCTCTTTCATCGAGAGCTGGAAGCGAAGATTCATCAACTCTTCGGAAAGCTCGCGATGCTGGCTGACCAACTCGGTTGAGGTCATTTCTCTAACTTCTTTTGCCTTCACCGTGGTCTCCTTTTATCTCTCGACGAAGCGGGTTTTGATGGGTAGCTTGTGGTTTGCCAGGCGCATCGCTTCTTTTGCGGTTGCGAGGTCAACGCCATCAAGCTCGAACATGATGGTGCCGGGCTTCACTACGGCGATCCAGCCTTCCGGCGCGCCTTTACCCTTACCCATGCGGACTTCCTGGGGCTTCTTGGTATAGGTCTTGGTTGGGAAGATTCGAATCCAGACCTTGCCGCCGCGCTTTACATGGCGGGTGATGGCGATTCGAGCCGCTTCGATCTGTCGTCCGGTAATCCATTTTGGAGCGAGGGCCTGCAAGCCGTAGGAACCGAAGGCGACTGTCGAGCCTCGAGAGGCTTTGCCCTTCATCCGACGCCGCTGATGCTTGCGCCATTTACTGCGTTTTGGCATCAACATGATTATCTCCCTCCGCCACGATTAGAGCCGCCACCACGATTCGAGGAACCACGTCCGCCTCGCTTATCGCCGCCACGACCACCACCGCGTCGTCCTCCTCCGCCACCACGTCCACCGGACTTGGCTTCGTTCACCGGAGCACCGGTGAGAGGAGTACCATCGGGGATTTTCTCGCCGTTGAAGACCCAGACCTTAACTCCGACCTTACCAGCCGCTGTGTTAGCCTCTGCCAGAGCGTAGTCGATGTCTGCACGGATCGTATGGAGGGGAACCCGACCGAAGATGTACCGTTCGGTACGGCTCATGTCGGCACCGCCCAGGCGACCGGAGCAGATGATCTTGACTCCCAGGGCGCCGCGACGCTCGGCATTCTCCAGAACCTTCTTCATCGCCCGCCGGAAACCCATCCGCCGCTCAAGCTGGTTCGCCACATTCTCGGCGATCAGCTGGGCATTGGTATCGGGGTTCCTGACCTCATCGATGAGGATCTTAACCGGCTTGCCGACGCGTTTGGAGATTTCGTCGCGAAGCTGGTTGACCTCGGTGCCTTTATGGCCGATGATGATTCCGGGACGACCGGAACGGATGATGATGGTTAGCAGGTTGGGCATCCGCTCGAACTCAATCGAGGCGACGCTCGCCTGGAAGAACCGTTTTTTCAATTCTTTGCGCAGCGCCAGGTCTTCGTGCAGCTGCTTGCGGTACTCTTTTCCACGAGCGAACCAGCGGGAATCCCAGGGTTTGAGATAGCCCAGCCTAAAGCCGGTGGGGTGAGTTTTCTGTCCCATTGAGCTATTTCCTCTCCATAACGAGCCGGATTAAGACTATCCGGCAGCGTTTGTCTCGGCAAGTCTAACCTGAATCTTACTGGTCATTTTACGGATGCGACCAAACATACCTTTTGCTTTATAGCGAATCCGCTTGAGGGTGCTGCCCTGGTTGATCTGAACCTCACCAACGATGAGGGTATCGAGATCGAGAACCCCGTCGAGGTCGTTGCTCGCGGCGTTTGCCAGAGCGGACTCGACGACCTTCTGCAGGATTGGTGCCTGAGCGTTGTTCATGTGCTTCATCAGGGCAATCGCCTCGTTTACATTGCGCCCGCGAATCACGTCGGCAACTCGACGGAGCTTGTAAGGCGAAACGCGAACGTATTTTACACTGGCTTTCATGTGCTTTTCCTCCGAGGCATTTGACACCTCGTTAGTTATTCATCGCGGCGGCTTTTGTTTGCGAGCCTTAGCCCCCGAACCCGCCCACTTTGTCAGGGTTAAAAACGCCCTGTCGGATGTCTGGTGATACTGACCAGCTGACTCTCGGTCAGCCCCCCCCCCAGCTCGCCCCTTACTTCAGGGTGATTGAGCTGGAACCTTTGCGGCTGTGGCTGCGGAAGAGTCGCGGTGAAGCGAACTCGCCGAGCTTGTGACCGACCATCTCTTCGGGGATGTACACCGGGATGTGCTTGCGTCCGTTGTGAACAGCGATGGTGTGGCGCAGGAAGTCCGGAGAGATGGTTGACCGACGGGACCAGGTGCGGATTACTTTGCGTTCGCCGCTGTCGTTGAGCTGGTCAATCTTCTTCTGGAGTTTGGGGTCAATATACGGCCCCTTTTTAACTGATCGTGCCACGGTGTCCTCCACTAAAAACATGTGGTACAAAAATGCCTGATGCTAGTTTCTTAGTTTTAGCGTCTAGTTGTTGTGTCCCTTGACGCGCTCGCCAGCCTGCTTACCCCGACGACGACCGAGAATCAGATAGCGATTCTTGCCCCGGCGGGTACGCTTACCCTTGGCGGGCTGTCCCCAGGGAGAGACCGGATTGCGTCCACCACTGGATTTGCCCTCACCACCGCCGTGGGGGTGATCGACCGGGTTCATGGCACAACCACGAACGTGGGGGCGACG
>JAIOSI010000267.1 GCA_021107695.1 bacterium | reverse complement strand
GCTCCATACCGAGGATCTTACCGCGTTTGGAGCTGATGTCCCCAGCGATGTCACCCATGAACTCGTCGGGAATGACGACCTCGATCTTCATAATCGGCTCCAGCAAGACCGGCTTCGCCGTCTGCATTGCCGTTCTGAAGGCGATGTGTGCCGCCTGCTTGAACGCCATCTCTGAAGAGTCAACGGTGTGGAAGCTGCCGAAGAAGAGCTTGGCGTGGACATCGACTATCGGGTTTCCGCAGAGGAAGCCGCGAGCGTAGGATTCGTTCAGCCCCTTCTCCACAGCGGGAATGAATTTGCCGGGAATCACGCCGCCGACGATGGCATCCTCGAAGACGTTGCCCGCTCCCCGCTCCAGTGGCCAGAACTCGACATGACAATCACCGAACTGTCCCCGACCACCGGTCTGCTTCTTGTGTCGCCCCTGAGCCTTCGTTTTTTTGGTAATCGTCTCCAGATAGGCGATTCGAGGAATCTTCAGCTCAACGTTAACGCCGTACTTCTTCGACAGGCGGGAGACCGCCACATTGAGGTGCTGGTCGCCCAGTCCGGCGAGGATCAGCTCGTTGGTCTGCTCGTTGCGGGTGGTTACCAGGGTCGGGTCTTCCTCACCCAGGCGGGCAAGCCCGGTGGACATTTTGTCCTCGTCGCCCTTACTCGCCGGGAAGACCGCCCGTTTCATCAGCGGATTCGGCAGCGGCATCTCGGCAAAGCGGAAGGTGTCCTTAGCCGACGCCAGAGTATTGCCGGTGAAGGTGTTGTCCAGCTTGCCGATGGCACCGATGTCTCCCAGCGCGATGACATCAGCACCGTTCTGCT
The DNA here is from genome assembly GCA_021107695.1 of bacterium. Lineage (GTDB taxonomy): Bacteria > RBG-13-66-14 > RBG-13-66-14 > RBG-13-66-14 > RBG-13-66-14 > JAIOSI01. The sequence goes on along the minus strand of JAIOSI010000267.1, from coordinate 1,965 downwards.
TGCCACCGTGAAGGCTGGAGAGGTTGTTGGTGCGCTCTTTCTTGCGGTTGTTGATGTTATAGGCTTCGCCGGAGATCTTTCCGCCAAAGACTCGCACCAGGGAGAGCTTGCCGGCAAAGGGGTCAACCAGAGTCTTGAAGACCAGGGCAGCGGTGGTGCCTTCGGGCAGTTCCGCCTCTTCGCCGTCAACCACTACCTTGGGAGCGGGAACCTGTCCCGGCTCCGGGAAGAAGTCCACGATGGCATCGAGGAACTGGGAGGCTCCGATTGCCAGCTCTGCCGCGCCAACGAAGATCGGGTGGAGGTTTCCGCTGAGGAAAGCGGCGGCAAGCCCACCGTTGATTTCATCTGAAGAGAGCGTTCCCTCCTCAAAGTATTTCTCCATCAGGGCATCATCGGCGGCGGCGACCTCGTCGATCAATGCCTCGCGCGCCTCGGTAACGGCATCGGCAAGGTCGGCAGGAATCTCACCCTCGGTGAACTTGCCCTGATCGCCGTCGTAGAGGAAAGCCTTCTCGCTGGTCAGGTCAACCAGACCCTTGAAGTCCTGCTGAGAGCCGATGGGCAGCTGCACCGGAACGCAGTTGCTGCCGAAGCCCTCCTGAATTGACTCTACGGCCTTACCGAAGTCGGCGTTTTCCCGATCCATTTTATTCACGAATAGTGCCTGGGGCAGCCCGCGTTTACTGGCGATCTCCCAGTACTTCGCTGTGCCGGTTTCCAGACCAGCCACAGCGGAGACCAGAGCCACGGCGGCATCGGCGGCGTAAATACCACCGACCACCTCTCCGGCGAAGTCGAGAGTACCCGGAGAGTCCAGCAGGTTGATGGTGGTATCGCGATGCGTCAGTCGCAACAGCGAGAGGCTGATGCTGAACTGCCGCTTGATTTCATCCTCACCATAATCGCTGACCGTGTTGCCCTCGTTGACTTTACCGAGGCGGCTCGACGCTCCGGAAACGTAGTTCATCGCCTCTGCAAGAGAGGTTTTTCCAACTCCACCGTGGGAGATAAGCACCAGGTTTTTCAGCTTAGCCATTCAAAACACCTTTAAGCAGCGTCCCACAGTTCCGAGGGACTTGTCATAGTAAGCAAGCGGGTGATTCTAAGAGATTTGGGGGCAATACGTCAAGAGTCTTAGTCTCGCGAATGGTCGATATTCCCAAATCCCCACGGATACGCTCCCGTTACTCGCTCCGTCATTGTCGGTATTCATTTGAGAGTTTGTGTTGAATGCGTCAAATCTCAGGAGCAAAGCGCACTGTGGTACAATTGACACGGTGTAGCAAGTGTTATAAGTGTTGACAGTTCACCGTCCGAAAAGAATGGACTCGCAGCGTGAATCAGACAAAAAAATACCTCTACGGCGAGGGTGAGGTTCCCTTCGACCGACCAAAGACCAACGCCGGGCTGGGGCTGCCGCGCTGGTTTGCCGTCCTCGACTACTTCTTCCTCCTGCGCCCGATGATCCTCCTGCCGGTCTGGCTCTTCCTCCTGCTGGGGCATTATCACGCTCTGGACGGACTCGGCGTTTACTCCTGGACGACGCAGCTCCTGCCCGACCTCGACCTCATCATCGTCTTCGTCGCCTACACCTTGCTGGTCGGCGGAATCTATGTCAACAACCAGATCAACGATGCCGAGACCGACCGTCGCAACCGGAAGCTCTTTTTGCTTTGCGATGGCTACATCTCGCTGAAGAAGGCGTGGGTCTATCAGGGGATTCTTCAGCTCCTCGCTCTGGTCAGCGCTATCTACTTCGGGAAGCTGGAGTACCTCGGAATCATCCTGCTTAGTATCATCCTCGGCTTCCTCTACAACACCCCACCGTTTAAGCTCAAGGGCAGGCCAATCCTCGATATCCTTGCCAACGGTTTTGGCAACGGGCTGCTCAACGTCGCCGTGGGTTACGTGGTAGTCTGGCAGCTGACCGGGAGCTTCTGGCTGGTCAGCCTGCCGTACATT
>JAIOSI010000003.1 GCA_021107695.1 bacterium | reverse complement strand
CTCACTGGGACCGAAGCGGCTGACTGTGCCGTCAAGCTCCGTAACCTTAAGCCAATAGGCGTATTCCATGCCCGCCTCGACAGAGACATCGAGCCAACTCGTCGCCGAGCCGGACAACTCACCGCTCAGGTCAACTGTATCATTTTGGGACACTAACCCATTTTGGGTCAGTCCACGAAGGACGCTGACCGTGGCAGGTTCATCACCGACGATCGACCAGCTCAACAGCACGCCGTCGTCAGTAGGCTGGGCAGAGAGGTCAACCGATTCTACCGCTACACCACCATTCCAGTAAGCGTACTTCAAATCCCTATTCCGCCCATCATGATACGAGATGTGGGGGTTGCCTGTGGAATCCAACGCCAGCGAGCTATATGATCCAACCGTATCTACCAAGTATACCTGCCAGTAAGTGCCATCTTTGGTAGTGTAGTTCTGACCATGCTCGCAAGAATACGAAATACAGGGATTTTCTGAGGAATCTAAGGCTATCGAAGTACCCAATGCAAAAACGGAGCATTCGGTAGAACCTGCATATCCGACCTGCCAAACGGAGCCATTCCAGTGAGCGTATTTCAAGTCATCAGGTCCATAGTGTACGTAAGAGATGTGGGGGTAATCGTTGGAATCCAATACCAATGAAGTTCCCCAACCCACCGATCCCGCTGAGTCCACACTTACAACCTGCCAGGAAGAACCGTTCCAGCGAGCGTACTTCAATTCGCCATTGCTGTTACCGTAATACGAGATATGTGGGTAATCGGAGGAATCTAAGTCAAGGGAAGTAAAATCGCCAACCCATCCTGTTGAATCTACCGTCTCAATCTGCCAGTCGGAACCGTTCCAACGGGTGTACTTCAGATCATGATTGTCAGGATCGCAATACGAGATGTGGGGGTAACCGGAGGAATCCAGCTCCAGGGAGGTGTAAGTGCCAACATTGCCTACTGAGTCCACGGTTTCAATCTGCCAGGCGGAGCCGTTCCAGTGGGCATACTTCAGGTCATCGTTGATATTATCACGATATGAGATGTGGGGATTGCCGGAGGAATCCAGTACCAGGGAACTGTGCTTACCAACATCTCCCTCAGAGTCAACCGTCTCAATCTGCCAGGCGGAGCCGTCCCAGCGGGCGTACTTCAGGTCGTAAACATCAAGTTTGGCGTAATACGATATATGGGGGTAATCGGAAGAATCCAGTGCCATAGAGGTGTAAAAGCCAACCTGAACAGCCGCTGTATCGTCCACTACCTCAGTAATCCACTCACCTGCAGTAACCACACCTACCATCACGAAGAGAATTAAGAGTAATCCCATCAGCCTGTGCATTGTTGCCTCCCTTTAGCTTCACGAAAAGCTCAATTACACGAATCCCATCCCAGTTACAACCAGAATATATACCCAATTGTGGTTGCCGTCAAGGGTGAATTCATAGAAAACCCTCCCCACGTGGGGGAGGGTTGTAACAGCTATCAAATGGAATAGTCGCTTACCTAAAGACACTTCCCCCAATGAACTCCCGCAGCAGTGAGTTCGAGGGAACCAGCTCGTCGGCAATCTCACCAAAGAAGTCGAGGAAGGTGAGCATCCGCCGGGCGGTGATGATCTCCGGTTCACTCTCCGGCACCGCCTCCAGCAGCGGACGGGCGTGCTTGCCCAGCACCGCCAGCTCGTAGATCAGCGACGAATTGAACATCGCATCGGCGGTTTCCTGGAAGGGGAAGATGTAGTTGTCCTCTCCCCGCCGAACCAGGGGCCAGTGCCGCAGGGTTGCCAGGGCATCGTAGCCCCGATAGCGAGTGTCGCGGATCATCCGCCGGAAGAGCCGACTGTCCGTCGTCGGCAGGCGGTTGTGGTTGTCCAGATTGAGCTGGGTCAGCGCGCTGACATAAACCTTGAACTTCTCCGGCGCGGGAATCTGCGGGGTCATCTCGTCGTTGAGGGCGTGGATGCCCTCGACTATCAGCGGGGTCTCCGGGGCGATGGTCAGCGGTTTCTCGCGGAGGGTAAACTCTCCGGTCTTGAAGTCGAACTTACGCAGCCGGACGGACTCACCACGGAGCAGGGCGAGGAGGTCGTGGTTGAGAGCCTCGACATCGAGAGCCTTTAACTGCTCGAAGTCCGGCTTGCCGTCGGCATCCAGCGGGGTCTGGTCTCTCGGCAGGAAGTAATCGTCCACGCTGATCGGTACCGGGCGCATTCCATTGGTGGTCAGCTGGAGTGCCAGACGGTGGGTGAAGGTGGTCTTGCCGCTGGAGCTTGGACCAGCCACCAGAATCATCCGGGGCGGGCGATGGCGCGAGCAGATTTCCTCAGCGATGGCAGCAATCTTCTTTTCGTGAAGCGACTCCGCCAGCAGGACAAGCTCATGAACCCGGCTGCTGCTGACGATGCTGGGGCTGACCTTCTCCGGCTCTTCTCCGGCGATGAGCCGATTCAGCCCGCCGGAGGTCTCGATGCCGAGAACCCGAATCCAGTCCTCGTATTCATGGAAGACCTGAAAGAGCTTTCGCTGCTCGACGAAGGGGGTCAGCTCGTCGGGGTTTTCTGCATTGGGGAAGCGCAGGACGAAGCCCGGCGGATAGAAGACCAACCCGAAGGGACGCAGCAGTCCAGCCCTGGGAACCACCGGACCGTAGAAGCTCTCCAGAATCTGCCCGTAGCGATGGATGTAAATCTCCTCGGCGGGATAGTGGCACAACACCTTGATCTTGTCAGAATCTCCCCGCTTCTCGAACTCCGCCAGAGCGGCTTCTTTGCTGATCAGTTCACAGCGGATTTCCTCGTCGTCAACCACCAGCTCCGCCATCCGCTTGCGCAGCTTCTCGACGATGTCCGGGGTAATCGGCTCGACGCGACCCTCCCGGCGTAGCTCGCCGAAAAACCCACCGGAGAGGGAGTGGTCGATGTACACCGTCAGCTCCGGGTACAGCTCGTCAACGGCACGGATGAGGAGCAGTCGCCCACCCCGCCGGAAGGCACGCTGTCCCTCCACGCTGGTTACGGAGTGCGGCTCCAGCTGGCAATCCTTGGTTAGTCGGTGGCTGAGGTCGCGGGGATGACCGTTTACGAAAACCATCAGCCAGGGATGCTCCGGTTTCTCCGTCCGAGCCAGCACCGCCGCGATGCTGCTGCCCGACTCCACTTCCAGAACATGATCGTTAATCTTTACTTTGAGCAAGGTTCCTCCAAGGTTATTTGGAGAAGAAGCAGTATAGCATATCCGCAAATCGGAGGCAGGCAGCTTCCACTATCTTCCCTCTCCCCTCTGGGGGGAGGGGGTAAACTGTACCACGGTAAGGTAATCAGACCCTACTAAGTTTATCCTAACCTTGGTTGGAGGAACGATGAAGAAGTCGCTGCTAATAAGTGTGTTGGTCTCATTTATCGTATTGTTTATTGTTGGCTGCGATGGAAGCACAAGGGACTCTTACGAATGGGCATTGGCACTTGCCGAAGAAGTCCGTGATGAAGAGCTACCGGGAGCGACTCTACGAGAAGTGTTTACGGGAATAGACGAATCCGGTATAACTACAAGCCACTGGACAATTTCTTTTCACGATGGTAGCAAACCCCTTGAGGTTACCGTATGGGATGATGGAGAAGTATTTAGTAGTTTTTGGTCTGTTTTTGTCGATAAAGAAAACTCAGAACTGCCTGTATTCAATAACGAAGATGTTCTTGGATGGATCAGCAGTGCCGATGACTATATTGACGAGAATAGTCTAAGCTATGATGAACGGAGCCTGTCTGTCAAGGGTAATTGGTTATCTCCTTGGTTTGAAGACACTACTTCGATAGCTTCAATTCAATATCATGGTTCGACGTCTCCAGATGGTTCTGAAGTATCTGTGATGATAGATGCTGTTAGTGGGGAAGTACTCATTACTAACTAGCACTATAGCCATGAAGAAAATCAAAGGCGAAGGGGACGGAGCAATCTGTCCTTTTTCTATTCCCCTATCCCCCTGCTGCCCTCCTTCCTCTCAAGGATACAGAGGACGGTAGCGACCAACGGAAGCGCAAACGCGGGGACGATGGTTAGAGTGTCGTTGCTCGTTCTCGCGAGTTTGTGTCCAGCTTCAGGCTGGATGTGTTAACATCCGCCGCGAGTCAGACTCCGAACGAAGGACAGGATTTATGAAGGGAATTATTCTTGCCGGTGGGCTGGGGACGCGCCTCGACCCCCTCACCCGCATCACCAACAAGCACCTCCTGCCGATTTACAACAAGCCGATGATCCATTACCCGCTGGAGAGCCTCATCGGTGCGGGCATCACCGATATCCAGATCGTTACCGGTGGCAAAAACGCCGGACACTTTCTGGAGCTTCTCGGCAACGGCCACGAGCTGGGGCTGCCCCACCTCAACTATACCTACCAGCAGGGCAACGGCGGCATCGCCGAGGCCCTCGGTCTCTGCGAACACTTTGCCGCCGGAGAGAAAATCTGCGTCATCCTCGGCGATAACATCCTGGAAAAGAGCATCGCCCGCCAGGCGCAAGCCTTCGAGAAGCAAGAGGACGGCGGGCGGATTCTCCTCAAAAAAGTCCCCGACCCGGAACGCTTCGGTGTACCGGTCTTCAACGGCGACCGTCTGACCGCCATCGAGGAGAAACCAAAGCAGCCGCAGAGCGACTATGCCGTCATCGGAGTCTATTTCTACGACAACACCGTCTTCGACTTCATTCGCGGACTCTCCCCCAGCGCGCGGGGCGAGCTGGAGATATCCGACGTGAACAACCTCTACCTGAACGCCGGAAAGCTGGAGTATGACTACGTTGACGGCTGGTGGAGCGATGCCGGTACCTTCAACTCTCTGCAACATGTTGGCGAGCTGGTAAGGAAAACCGGAGCGAATAATCCCCTGTAGGATTCTCGTCGAACTTGACGATTTGCCCCTTTGGGAGGCTGCGACGGTGCTACTGACTCCACCAGAACTATAATAGATACCGATTGTTGCAAAACTACAATGCTTATCAACCAAGCCGGACGCAAGTAACGAAGGTACTTATGCAGAAGCCCTTCCTCACAGCTCAGAACCTGAAGCGCGACTACCACGGCGGTCCGGTGGTGGTCAACGCCCTGCGCGGCGTTGACCTGACCATCGCTCCCGGAGAGATCGTCGCCCTCTCCGGTCCCTCCGGCTCTGGCAAGACCACCCTGCTCAACCTCGTCGGCGGGCTGGACTCCCCCACCAGCGGCAGCATCACCGTCGGCGACCTCGAACTTGCCAACCTCAGCGACCGCGCCCTCTCCGGCTATCGCAACCGCACCGTCGGCTTCGTCTTTCAAAATCACAATCTGCTCCCCCACCTCACCGTGGTGGAGAACATCGCCCTGCCTCTCCTCGTAGCCGAGATACCCTACACCGCCGCCCTGGAGACCGCCGCCGAGGTTCTCGACTGGGTCGGACTCACAGACCGGCGGGACTTCCGCCCCGGTGAACTCTCCGGCGGACAGGCGGGACGAGTCGCCCTGGCACGCGCCCTGGCAAGCAACCCAAAGCTCCTCCTCGGCGACGAAATCATCGGAAACCTCGACTCCGTCGCCGGAGAGGTCATCCTCAACCTCATCCGCCGCCGGGTTACCGAGACCAACATGACCGCCCTCATCGTCTCTCACGACCCCGCCGTAGCCAACTGGGCCGACCGCACCCTCCACCTCCACGATGGGGCAACGCGGTGCGTTGCATCACAGACTCGCGAATAACAATATAAGCAGTGGTACAATAATCCCCGCGTTTGAACAGCCAGAGTTGATGATTTCTTAAGGTTTTCTGAGCGAAGCCCAGCTTAGTGATGCAGCGTACCACGCTGCCGCTGCCTTATGTCCCCTCTCCCCTTTAGAGAGAGGGCTAGGGTGAGGGGCGGAACGTCTTTCAGTTCCCCGGACCGACCTAAAGGTCGGTCCCTACATGACCTTGAGTAATCTATAATTTTTCCCAAGATGTTCCGGGCGCAGCCCTGTCTTGTGATGCAACGCACCGTGTTGTTGTAACCCTCTTTGCTCACTGGAGAACCCTTGAAACGAACTCTTTATCTCTTTGCCGCTCTGATTCTCCTGCTCGCTCTGACCGCCTGTCGGAGCGAAATCCCCCAGCCGGAGATCGAGATCATCTCTCCCATCGAAGGCGAGCTGTTGACCGAGGACTCCGCCCTGACCTTCACCGTAACCGCCCCGGAGGGCGTGCTGGAGCAGGTCAAGGTCTCGGTGGACAACAAGCCGGTGCAGTTCAAAGAGGTCGAGCTGCGCAGCTTCGCCCGCTTCAGCGTCCCGCTCCCCCTAGCGGCACTGGGAAATGGCGAACATCTGCTGGCGATTCAGGCTCTTGCCACCGAGGATGAGAGCAGTGCCCTCGCCTTTGCCGAGCGACGCTTTAGCTCCGCGCTACCCCCGGCGGAGCTGCGGAGCATCAGCCTCTCGCCGGATACCGTTCCCCAGGGGCAGCCGATTACCATTGATGCTGTCTTCAGCGGAGAGGTGAAGTCGGTTACCGGAGAGCTGTTCGACCGCCAGTTTCCCTTCTACCCCGTCGGGGAGAACCGCTGGCGGGCGTTGGCAAGCTGTCGGCTTTTCGCGGTGCCGGGGAGCGAGCAGTTCCACCTCACCTTTACCGACCTCGCCGGAGCGGAACACTCCGAGGCGTACAGCTTTGCCGTGGTTGACGGTGAGTTCCCCAGCTATCACATCGTCCTTTCCGAAAGCACCGGCAGTCGGCTGAACGCCGAGACAATCGAGCGGGAGAGCGCGCGGACGAACGCCGTGGTTCGGGAGTTCTCGCCGGAACAGCTCTGGGAATCGGGGCCGTTCCTCCGCCCCGTGGAGGGCGGACATTTCACCAGTCCCTTTGGTCAGCGGCGTACCTTCTCCACCGGCGGCAGCTCCTCTCACCTGGGAACCGACTTTGGCGGTCTGCCCACCGGAACGCCGATTATGGCGGTTGCTCGTGGTAAAGTCGTGATGGCGGAGGAGATGATCATCCGAGGAAACTTCGTTTGTATTGATCACGGACGGGGACTCTTCAGCCTCTACAATCACCTCAGCCGGGGAGATGTGGTGGTCGGACAGATGGTCGAGGCGGGCGATGTTATCGGTCTCCTCGGCGAAACCGGAGTCGCCACCGGACCGCACCTTCATCTGGAGATGCGCCTCGCCTCCTGGGCGGTAGATCCGATGACCTTCCTCGGCAACCCACCAGGCTTCGAGTAGGCAACGCGGTGCGCTGCACCACAGGGCTGGGCTTCGCCCGGAACACCTTGGTGTATCCTGCCGCTCCCGCTGGTCGCTACTGAATCAGACAGGCTAATAGTTTGCGAGCGAGTGGAACGAGCGTATCCGTGGGGGCAGTCGTTAACTGGCTGTTTGGCTCAGCCGCGAAAGTGTGATCCAACGCACCGCGTTGGTCGCTCAGAAAACTTCTTTACAGGTAGGCTTTCTCAAGGTCATGTAGGGGCCGACCTTTAGGTCGGCCCGCAGAAGGGTGATTGCTCCAATTTCACAAGAGGCTAAAATCCCTTGCTGAAATCCGACAGACCCCCCCCGAACCTTGTGTTCGCCCGGAGTGCGGTGTCATCGAACACCAATCTCGAAGGTGATTAAGAAGCCCTCAGGTAGCGAAATAAGATTGACATTTAATTCACAGAGTCGTATCCTTCCGACCTCAATCAAATGCAGTTCAGTCCGAGTGGCGTTAGCTATCTTGAGGCTGTACTCGGTGTTAGCTCAGGATTTTTGAGTGGCTTGGTGCGATTTTTCACTTAACCCAAACCAGATACATACAATCCCAACGTTAGCAAACAGAAATCTCCAACCACGAAGGAGAGGTATGGCAGAGGAATACAGTGCCTTTGACCAGGCGCAGCGCGAGTTTGACAAAGTCGCCGACATGATGGAGCTTGATCCCAGCTTCCGCGCGGTTCTGCGGGAGCCGAGCCGAGCGTTGCTGGTCAACGTGCCGGTGCGGATGGATGACGGCTCTATCAAGACCTATCCCGGCTATCGGGTGCAGCACAATACCGCCTGTGGTCCGGCGAAGGGCGGCGTCCGCTATGCCCTCGATGTTAACCTGGACGAGGTCAAGGCACTCTCGATGTGGATGACCTGGAAATGTTCGCTGGCGGGGATTCCCTACGGCGGCGGTAAGGGCGGCATCGAGGTTGACGTTCACGATCTGTCAAATATGGAGCTGGAACGGCTCTCCCGGCGGTACTTCTCCGAGATTCAGGCAATCATCGGACCGAACAAGGACATTCCGGCTCCGGATATGAACACCGACGGTCAGGTCATGGCGTGGTTCATGGATTCCTACTCGATGAACACCGGGCATACAACCCTCGGCGTGGTAACGGGTAAGCCGCTCTCCCTGGGTGGCTCCGAAGGTCGCCACGAGGCGACGGGACGGGGCGTGGCAATCAGCGCGCTCAACGCCATGAAGAAGAAGGAGATCGACCCCAAAGGCGCGACGGTGGTCGTGCAGGGCTTCGGCAACGTCGGCTACTGGGCAGCGGTGATCCTCCACGAAGCGGGCTGCAGGATCATCGGTCTATCCGACTACTACGGCGGTATCTACAACGCCGACGGTCTCAACCCCGCCGATGCCAAAGAACGGGCGATGTGCGAGGAAGATTCCGTCTGTAACCTCCTGCCGGGCAAGAAGATCAGCAACGACGAGCTGCTTGCGCTGGAGTGCGATGTCCTCTGCCCCTGCGCTCTGCAAAACCAGCTCACCAAAGAGAACGCCGTCAACGTGAAGACGAAGATCATCTCCGAGGGAGCCAACGGTCCCACCACTCTGGAGGCGGACCAGATATTCAACGACAAGGGCATCCTGGTGATTCCCGACTTCCTCGCCAACGCCGGCGGCGTCATCGTCAGTTACTTCGAGTGGGTTCAGGGCTTACAGTTCTTCTTCTGGGATGAGGACGAGGTCAACAAGAAGCTCGCCCAGCTGATGAACCGCAACATGGATCGGGTTTACGACCTCGCCGTGGAGAAGAAGATCAGTATGCGCGACGCGGCGTACTGGTTCGCCATCGACCGGGTCGCCAAAGCAACCAAATGGCGGGGAATCTACCCCTAGGCAGCGCGGTGCGCTGCACCACCGGACTGGGCTTCGCCCAGAAAACCTTGAGGTATCCAACGCTTCCGTTGGTCGCTTACAGATGTGGTTTTGATGTGTAGGGGCGAACCTTGTGTTCGCCCTTATTCACTCAACCCACGACAATCTCACGGGGCGATCTAAAGGTCGGCCCCTACGTAAACCCTTCAGAACGTCAACCGTAGGGGCGAACCAATTGATAATGGATTGTCTTTGCCCTTTTGCTTAATACGCAAACAAAGGGCAGGCACAGGGGTCTGCCCCTACAAATTCGCACTATCCAGGACAAAAGAGGGAGCCGAAAGGCCCCCTCTTCTCTTGTTTGCAAGGTTCTTAGGAGTTGCCGGTTTCTAGGGAGACCCCAAAAACTAGCCCCTTAGCCCCTTACTGAACGGTGAAGTCAATGCGGCGGTTCTGTGCGCGTCCGTCGGCGGTGCTGTTGGAGGCGATGGGAGAATCTGGTCCCATACCTTCAGCGGTCAGACGGTGGCGGGCGATGCCGTACTTGTTGACAAGCACGTCAACGACAGCCTGCGCGCGGTCGAAGGAGAGATCCATCAGGAAGGCGCGATCGCCACGGTCGGTGGTATGACCAACGATCTTGACATTGATGGAGGGGTTCTCTTTCATGATCTGAGCGGCATCGGCAAGTGCGTCGGCTGAACCAGA
>JAIOSI010000187.1 GCA_021107695.1 bacterium | reverse complement strand
TGTAATATCAATAGATTAGACAGGCAGACAGGTCCGCCGTTGAGTGATTATTCCAAAATGTTTGCAAACATGCTCTGAGGATTGTTCAAAAAAGGTTCTATCAAATGATTAAACATAATGGTATTAGTAAAATGCTTAATGGTCAAGGTTTTTGGTGGCTGGCGATATTGATATTTCTATCACTACTCTACTCGACTTCGTGGCATTATGTTCATGGTCCGTGTCGCTCCACAGGTACCGAGTACTGGACAAAAAATGATGAGATAACCAATCAGCTGAAAACAATTTTCCCTGATATAGGTGCGTACCAAAACGAAGATATACTGGTCGGTGGTGATGATGGCTGGAAGATAAGTAATAGTTGGGGGGATGCCACTGTATACATGTATCAGGCGGATACTGGCGAACATTTGGCACCACCACATAATTCACCTTATCGCTACAGGATGCTGCCGGTATGGTTGACGAGTGGAATACACTGGATAACAGGGCTGTCTTTCCCCTACTCATTTGCTCTTCTTAACTCTTTGGCAACATTACTAACAGCTCTCTTTTTTACGGTCTATTTAATTCGTTTCCATAAGCTAAGTCGTTTGCTTTCGCTTATTGGTGGTATCCTATACATTACCTCTTCTTCTGTCACACGCTCGGCAGCTCTCCCTACAGTTGACTCTTTGAGTCACCTCTGGATGCTTCTCATATTCTGGTCAGTCCAGGCAAAAAATTGGCGATTATTCATCATAGCATCAATAGCAGGCGTATTTACAAAGGAGGTATTAGCAATTGGTGCAATACTATATCCTAGTATAAATATGAAAAGTGCTGTGGGAACAAAAGAAAAATATGCCACAATCGCCCTTTCTCTTATTCCAATACTCGCATATATTGCAGTAAGATTGATAGCGGGAGGACGAATAGATGAGGTACATTACGGGTTTGCTGTACTAAACGGAGAATTCCCGGTAATCATAAGACGTATGTCCTATCTGTATGGAATAATGACCACGCTTATGCACTTCTTTTTTTCGTTTGGTTTTTTATGGCTGGGTTTGTTGAACCTGGGGAAAAATCGTTTTTTAAGAATTGCATTTTTCACAGTGTGCGTGCCAATAAGTTTAGCGGTACTGTTTCTTTCCACAGGAATAATCCGCCCTATGGGAATTGTCTTCCCCGTAATCATTCCGCTATTTCTTACTTTCTTCGAGAAGATACGTCTTGTAAAAAGTGAGTAAGAAGTGTTGAGGCAATAGAATGGCTTGCTGGTCAGACCGCGCTCTGCGTGGTGAGACCATCGATTGTCTGCTTAGTTCAGGAGCCGTTCCGGTGGAGCTTCCCCCCTTCGGATAGCTCTGTTGCCGTTGACAGCCTCTGGAACCTCTGATAGAATTAACCCGACTTTGCATTTTTCCATTCCGTTAACCCCTGCTGAAGAGGAGCGCTGGTGTGAATAAGCTTCTCCCCGCGATTGTGGTAGGCCTGCTGTTCCTGGCTCTGCCCGTTGCTGCTGATGGGATCGAGTATCTCGATCCCCTGGTTGAGCTGCCTCCCGCTTCGCCGGTCCTTGTCATTGCCGAGGATGTACCCGACGATGTTGGTGAGCAGATCAACCTGAGTTGGTCTCTGTCTTTCGATGACCCTGCCGTTGGTGGTGGACGAGGTAACGTTATCTCGTACACCATCATGCGCAAAGAGGCTGATACCGATAATGAGTTTAAGGTTCTGGGAGCTGTTGAGGCTGGCAATGGTCAGTATCTTGACACAACCTGTGAGCCGGACTCTAGCTACATCTACTTGGTTGGAGCGAGCAACGGTAACACCGTGGCTTTCTCTAACCCCACCGAAACGACGATTGCTTCGACCCACTTCATGCATTCTCAGCGCTGGAATATCCTCATCGGAACCCTGATTCTCTCAGGGTTGCTTCTTTATTTCATCTATACCGCGCGGAAGGGTAAAGAACTCTTTATCCGCCGGATCGCTGGTCTGGATGCCGTTGAGGAAGCCCTGGGTCGTGCCACGGAGATGGGTAAGCCTATTCGATATGTTTCGGGACTTGGCGGTATGAGCGATGTGGCAACGATTGCTTCGGTAAACATCCTGGGGCAGGTTGCTCGCAAGGCGGCGATCTACGAGATTCGCCTGATTGTTCCCTGCTTTGACCCCATCGTTCTTGCCGTGGAGCGCGAGGTTATCAAGGAATCATACCTTGATGTTGGGCGTCCCGATGCCTACGATCCCAACGATGTTTTCTTTGTTACGCAGTCCCAGTTCGCCTACGCTGCTGCCGTTAACGGTATCATGCTGCGTGATCGTCCGGCGACTAACTTCTATATGGGAATGTTCTACGCCGAGTCGTTGATTCTGGCGGAGACCGGAGCCTCTACCGGAGCGATTCAGATTGCCGGTACCGATGCCCCCGCGCAGATTCCCTTCTTCATCGCCGCTTGCGATTACTGCATCATGGGCGAGGAGTTGTACGCCGCCAGTGCCTACATGAGCCGCGAGCCGCTGCTCCTCGGTGGACTCAAGGGTCAGGACTGGGCTAAGTTTATCATCGGTGCCATGATCGTGGTTGGCGTCATTGTCAGTTTCTTCACAACCTCCTTTGCCGAGTTTTTAACCGGATCCTAGAGCAGAAGGGAGAACATAGATGCGCAGACAAATCCCGCTTGCGATTGCTCTGGTTGCCGGTCTCTTTGGAGCCCTGAGTTACTTTATTCAGGATCCAACGGTACAGGATATCCGTGAGCAATTACTTGCCTGGCTACGGTTGATCGGTGCCTTCGCTATTGGTATTGGTATCGTCAGTTTCTTACGTAACCACGGCAAGAAGGTTACCCGTCAGGTTTCCGGTTGGGCGTTTAACGCCGTTGCCATCGCTTCTTTTCTAGCGATGTCCACCATCGGTCTCTTTGGTGGAATTAGCGATAGCAGCCTCTTCCGGAAGATGTTCGACTTTGCCCAAGTGCCGATGGAAGCGACGATGTTCTCGTTGCTGGCATTCTTTATCGCCTCGGCAGCCTTCCGTGCCTTCCGCGCCAGAACAAAAGAAGCTACACTCCTCCTTCTTGCCGCTGTGGTGGTTATGCTGGGGCGAGTAGCAAATATTGACTGGCTGTCGCAGGCTACGGAATGGATTCTTGCCGTTCCGAACACCGCTGCGGCTCGTGGAATAACCATTGGGGTTGGACTTGGCATCGTCGCCACCGCTTTGAAAATCGTTCTGGGCATCGAGCGATCCTACCTCGGCGGAGAATAACAATCCGGAGGAATGACGCATGAGTAGTTTTTTCGAAAAGTTCCTGAAGATTGACCGCCGCTGGATCTTCCTTGCCGTCGGACTGGCGGTGGTTATCGCTCTGGTGGCACCATGCCAGATGTCGACAACCATCACCCCGCCGGTACAGATATTCCACGATGTCGTTGCCGCAGCTACGCCAGACAAACCTCTCATTGTTTCGATGGATGTCGGACCGAGTACCCTGCCGGAGCTGGAGCCAATGATCAAGGCGACTCTCCGACACGCCTTCGGTAACAACGTTAAGGTTATTGGTCTGAGCCTGCTGATTACTGGTCCCTCGATTGGCGAGCGCCTGTTGGTAGATACTGCCGCAGAGATGAATGCCGAGTTTGAGGCGGCTGGTGAAGAGCGTCGGATTATCCAGGGCGAAGAATGGGTTTTTCTTGGATATAAACTTGGATTAACACCGGTTATTATTGATATGGGCGAAGAGATAAGAAATGCCTTCCGGGTGGACTATTACGGCACATATCTCGATGATCTGCCGATGATGCAGAATGTCCACAATTACGACGATATGTCGTCGATTGTAACGATTTCTGGTACCGCGATTCCCGAAAGCTGGGTAGCCTTCGCCGGAGCACCCTACGACATTCCTGTCTCCGTTGGAGTAACGGCGGTTTCCGCTTCCAACTACTACACCTACGTCCAGACCGGACAAATGGCAGGGCTGCTTGGCGGGCTAAAAGGAGCCGCCGAGTACGAACGGCTGATCAACTACCCGGGAATGGCAAGCAAGGGTATGGTCGCCCAGTTTTGGGTTCACATCATCATTGTGTTCTTCATCGTGCTGGGTAACACCGCCTTCTTTATCATCCGCGCTCAGAAGAAACGTCAAACCGACAAAAAATAAGTGAGGGGGTTTACCTTGGAAATTTCAACCGACATCTGGGTCTGGATAGCCGCGATCTTCACGCTATTCATCTACTCGTTCCTGTACAAAGACAACCCCCTGTATAAATTCGCAGAGCATGTGATGGTTGGGTTGAGTACGGGTTACTACACCGCGATTGTGTTCCATACCGTTATCGTCCCCGATTTCTGGGAGCCACTGGTACACTCGATTAGCAAGTTCACGATGTCTCCGGCGGAGTTTTCCTCCTACGCGATTGCCAACGAGCTGACAACGTTGCCAACGGTACTTCAGGACTTTAGCCCTGTTGTGGCGATCATCATGCTGCTCATCCCGGCTCTGCTTGGATTGATGCTCTTTACTCGCTTCATTCCAAAAATCTCCTGGCTGAGTCGTTTCTCCCTGGCGTTTATTCTTGGAGCTGGCTCCGGACTCGCCATCCCCAACTCCTTCCAGACGCGAATACTGGAGCAGTTGAGAGGAACGATCGTCGAGGATCAGGGGTCAATTGTTGTGCCGTTGTTCTCGATTGATGCCTGGAGAGACTTCTTCTCTGCACCAGGAATAGGCACCTTTTTCGAGGCTGTCTCCGGACCACTGCTCATCATCGGTACCCTTTGCGTACTGGCATATTTCTTCTTCTCCAAAGAACACAAAGGTGTCCTTGGTGGAGCAGCCAAGGCGGGTATCTGGTTCCTGATGATCGGCTTCGGTGCCAGCTTCGGCTACACCGTTATGGCTCGTGTTTCCCTGCTCATCGGTCGGATGCAGTTCCTCCTCACCGATTGGCTCGGTATCATCGACTAAAGGGGCTGAGGGGCTATCGAGCGTTTTGGCGATACCCACACCCGTGAGGTTAGCAAATAAAGCCCCGCGATTTGCGGGGCTTTTAGTCAGTATTGTAGGATTATAGGCATTTTGGTAAGGGTCTCACGGTAGGAGTGATCACCGGTACCGTACAGGTACAATCATCGCTTGCAGAAATGGGAAGTCGTGGCAGAGAAAAGAAAAAATATTTGGCAGCGGATGTTGTCGCTGGATCGTCGCTGGATTTTCCTCGTCGAGGTGATAATCGTGATTGGTGCCCTGGTGGGACCGTTCAGCACCGGGATCAAGGTTACCCCAGCGGTCAGCTCCTTCTACGATGCGATTGAGAGGAGCGACCCGACGGAACCGATCCTCCTCGCGGTGGACTTTCCGCCCTCCGGGCTGCCGGAGCTGGAGCCGATGATCGTGGGAATCCTCCGCCATGCCTTCGAGCGAGGTCAGCCCGTCATCCTGATGACCCTCCAGATGGAGGGAGTGGCGATCTCCGAGCGGATTGTCAATCAGGTGGAGCGAGAGACCAACGCCTTCTACGAAGAAACCGACGAGGCGCGGCGAATTACGATGGGTGAGGATTGGGTCAATCTTGGCTTCCGGGCTGGCTTCGCCGCGGTCATTCTGGGGCTGGGCGATGAAATCCGCAACGTTTACAACACCGACATGTACGGAAACTACCTCGATGAGCTTCCGCTGATGCAGTCGATTCACAACTACGATGACATGGCACTGATGATCGACATCTCCTGGTCGAGTACCCCGGAGAGCTGGATCGCCTTCGCTGGCGCGCCCTTTGGGATTAACGTGCTTACCGGCATCACCGCCGTTAGCGCGCCGCAGTATTACGTCTATCTACAGACGGGACAGCTCGGCGGAATGCTCGGCGGACTCAAGGGAGCCGCCGAGTATGAGGTCTTGATAAACCGCTCCGGGGTCGCCTCGAAGGGGATGGTCGCTCAGTTTGGTGTTCACGTCTTTATCGTTATCCTGATTCTGATTGGCAATGTCGCCTTCTTCGCCCTGAAGGGCAAGCGACGGGAAGAGCATACTCCCCATTTGCCGGATGAGTAGTGGCATGAGACCTGAAAAAGGACGCTTTTGCTTGATTCACCTCTAATCTGTGTACATTCGCCCGTAGGGACGTATTGCAATACGCCCCTACCAATAGCGTATTTGAAAAGATACTCTCAGTTTTGAAACAACTATCGTTTTTCTGGGAACGTTTGGCTTATCTGGTTATGCAAGGTCTGGGGAACAAAAATAAAAGGAGACCCAAATGGGTCTCCTTTGTCAAAATAGCTACTTTTCTGTCCAGAGCGTTACCGTGTCGATTGAGGAATCGGCTCTACGAAGCGGAAGTTGTTGAGTAGTATCTCGGCGGCTTCCGGCTGGTAGTCGCTCCAATAACCCGCTTCGGCGATGAAGGCAACACTGAAGAGACGCTGGTCAGGACTGATGAAGAGGTACTGCTCGCCCTGGTAACGGGCTTCGGCAGACCGGAAGGTGAACGGTATGCAGATTGCCGCAACCCCATCCACCGAGGTTTCATAGGACTGCTGCTCTTCGTAGCCCTCCAGTGATTGCCGATTCGCCTCGCTGTTTTCCTCTTTCAACCCGTCCAGAGAAGCATCGGCTTCCACCGGGGAGATCCGAATATCGAGGAACTCAGAGTTCGACTTCTTTCCCATCGAGACAACACCGTAGGTGCCTTCGCCAGCGGCATCGGCATTGTTCCAGTTTTCCCGACGATAGGACAACTCAAAGCCGAGACGTTCGTTGTACAGCATCCAGTAAGGGTTCTGCTCCTCGGTCTGGGCAAGCACCCGGAGAACCGCGCTGGATTCATCGCTCGGTGTGGCAGTAACGCCGCCCTCTTCCACAGCGGCTGCTTCGGCGACGGGTTCTTCAGCAGAACCGCCGCAACCAGTCAGCAGCAGCATGCTCACCAGCGCGAGCATCGTCAATAGTATTCCCAGCTTCATGCCTACGTGCCTTCCTGCCAGGAGGCGAGGTACTGCTGCTGCCGCTCGGTCAGCACGTCAATTTTGATGCCCATGCTCTCCAGCTTGATGGCGGCGATCTCGTCATCCAGCTCGGCGGGCAGCGTGTGAACCTGTTTGCCCAGCGAGCCGTGGTTCTTCTTCAGGAACTCCGCTGCCAGTGCCTGTCCACAGAAGGAGAGGTCCATCACCTTGGCGGGGTGTCCCTCTGCTGCAGCAAGGTTGACCAGGCGACCTTCACCGATGACGAAGACCGAGCGGTTGTTCTCAATTCGATACTCCACCAGCTCGTGGCGGATCGGTCTGCGCTCGATGGCAGCCGCGGTCAGCTCGTCCATCTGTAGCTCGACGTTGAAATGCCCTGAGTTGGCGACAATCGCGCCGTCCTTCATCTGCTTGAAGTGATCCAGCGTGATGACATCGCGGTTGCCGGTAACGGTAACGAAGATGTCACCAAGCGGAGCCGCTTCGTCCATCGGCATCACCCGGAAGCCGTCCATCGTTGCCTCTAGGGCGGCGATGGGGTCGATCTCGGTAACGATGACGTTGGCTCCCTGACCCTTCGCCCGGGCGGCGACACCATGACCGCACCAGCCGTAGCCAGCGACCACAAAGGTGCTGCCGGCGATGAGGGTGTTGGTCGCCCGCAGGATACCGTCGATGCTGGACTGCCCGGTGCCGTACTTGTTGTCGAAGAAGTGCTTGGTCTTGGCATCGTTGACAGCGATGACCGGGATCTTCAGAGCGTTATCCGCCGCCATTGCCCGCAGGCGGATAACACCGGTCGTCGTCTCCTCGGTGGAGCCGACGAGGGTTTTCAGCAGCTCCGGGTACTCTTTGTGCATCGTGGAGACCAGGTCGGCTCCGTCATCCTGGGTCATATCCGGCTTGGCGTCGAGGACAGCCCTGAGGTGTTTGTAATAGGTCTCGTTGTCCTCGCCGTGGATGGCATAAACGTGGATGCCGTAATCCTGCACCAGGCTGGCGGCGGTGGAATCCTGCGTTGAGAGAGGATTCGAGGCACAGAGATGAACCTCCGCCCCGCCTGCCTTCAGGGTGCGCATCAGGTTGGCGGTCTCCGTGGTAACGTGGAGACAGCAGCCAATCGTTACTCCAGCCAGGGGTTTCTCTTTGGCAAAACGTTCGCGAATCAGGCGCAGCGTCGGCATCTGGCGTTCTGCCCATTCGATGCGCAGCTTGCCCTCGGCGGCGAGATTCAGGTCGGCAACATGGTGCTTCATAAAAGCTCCTTTTAATGGGGATGTCTTGCACAGGTTAAGCGTTAACTGCCCAATCCCGAAGGCTCAGGCAAACGGTTGGGTTCTCGATAGTTTCTACTCCGATTGAGTTATGAGCCTCTTCCTGGGGTTCCACGATGGGAACGTTGCGCTGGCACTGGAAGATTTCGCCAAATACAATCAGGAGGGTGAACAGCACCAGGATAGCTCCAGTCAATGCCACCCAGACTGCCCTGTTTGCTTTTTTTTCTGCCATAATCTTTTCCGTTTTTTGGTAAACCAGTGGCATGTTATTGAGATTTAGCGCAGCCGTAAACTTTAGTATCGTCAGCGCGGCTGAGAGGAGGGTATCTTAACACCACCGTGCTTAATTAGGCAACTGTTTGAGGGTTTTGAGTAATTTTGCGTATCGGATTTTTCGCCAGGTCAGGAGGTCATTACTTGATTATCAACCTCGCGCCAACAACTGAGAAGAATGGGGGCATATTCACAATAGCCTTGCCAAAGCCGGACGGGAAAGAGAAGAGGAGACTGTTGTAATATAAGCAAAAATTCGCTGGGTATGGTTGACTGTGATTTTGTGGGGGTACGGCATGCCGTACCCTTACGGCGGATTATATCGTCTCCATGAGGACAGGTTATCACCTCATTTTATGACTTTGGTCTTTTCGCAATGGTCTCAAGGCATCAGTTAAACAAAAAAATGTGAAGGTTGACAGAAAGCCACCCTGCCCATACAATTCCCCGGACTACATAACGCAACCGACCCAGGAGGGCTGATGCTAAAGTACGATTTTACTGCGGAGACCACGGTCGAGGAAATCAAACAACGGCTGCTCGAAGCCGAGGTTACCACCATCGATCTGAAGTACGCTGACCTGCCCGGACGCTGGCATCACCTGACCCTGCCGATTGAGTTTCTCGACGAGAAGCTGTTCACCAAGGGCGTGGGTTTTGACGGCTCCTCTATCCCCGGCTTCCAGCGCAAGGTAACCGGCGGCGACATGGTGATGATTCCCGATAAGACCACGGCGATGGAGGATGTCTTCTGGGATGAGAACTGTGTCAGCTTCATCTGCGACGTTGCCGATGCCAAGACCGGCGAGCCGTTTACCGGCGACCCCCGCTCCGTTGCCAAGCGGGCGATTGAGTACGCGAAGAAGTTCTT
Source organism: bacterium (assembly GCA_021107695.1). Classification (GTDB taxonomy): domain Bacteria; phylum RBG-13-66-14; class RBG-13-66-14; order RBG-13-66-14; family RBG-13-66-14; genus JAIOSI01. The sequence continues at coordinate 1,231 of JAIOSI010000187.1, read as the reverse complement.
CAAAGAGAACGCCCTGGCAAAGCAGGCGGGAGCAACCGGCGCGCTCTTTGCTCCGGAGTTCGAGTTCTTCATCTTCGACGAGGTGATCTTCACCAAACACAACGACAGCATCGGCTACAAGTTTGACTGTGAAGAGGCGGACTGGAACTACGATCGCAGCGAGAAGTTTAGCAACGCTGGTTTCCAGATTAAGCACCAGGCGGGTTACCATGCCGCTCCGCCCAACGACAAGACCTACGACCTGCGCAACGAGATGATGCGCCTGCTCTCGGCGATGGATATTCCGGTTAAGTACCACCATCACGAGGTCGGTGGTCCCGGGCAGTGCGAGATCGAGATACTCTTCAACGATCTCCTCCGCAGCGCGGACAACGGGATGTGGATCAAGTACGTCATCCAGAATCTGGCTTACGCCAATGGCAAAACGGCAACCTTCATGCCCAAGCCGATTTATGGTGTAGCTGGCTCCGGAATGCATGTCCACCAGTACCTTATCAAGGAGGACGGCGATTCCGCCTTTGCCGGTGATGACGAAACCGGCTTCAACGAGCTTGCCCGTGCCTACACCGCTGGTATTCTGAAGCATGCCCGCTCGCTTTCTGCCATTGCCTGCGCCAGTACGAACTCGTACAAGCGTCTGGTTCCCGGCTACGAAGCTCCGGTCTGGCTCTTCTACGGCATGGCAAACCGCGAGGCAGCCTGTCGGGTTCCCGCCTACGCCCTGCCGGAAAAACGCCGGATGGAGTTCCGACCCTCCGACGCGACGGGGAATATCTACCTCTCCCTGGCGGCGATGCTGATGGCCGGGCTGAGTGGCATCAAGCAGAAGCTCGATCCGAAGAGTGAAGGCTTTGGTCCCTACGGTGCCGAGGGGCTTGAGGTCATGGCAAACCTCGACCCGAAGGAACAGAAGAAGCACCTGATTCCCCGAGACTTCATCCAGGCACTCCACGCCCTGAGCTACGACAGCGACTATCTGCTGGAGGGCGGAGTCTTCGATAAGCCGCTCATCGAGGCGTATCAGAGCTACAAGCAGACTCAGGAGCTTGACAAGATCGTCAACCGCCCCCATCCCTACGAGCTGTTCCTCTACTACGACATCTAGCACGGGCGGGAGATAGCTGATACTGTCTCTCATCTTAAGGAGGGCTTAACCGCCCTCCTTTTTACTACCGCGCGCTGGTGCGTAACAACTTAACGGTAGCCAAGATACCCATCTACTAAAAATCGC
>JAIOSI010000244.1 GCA_021107695.1 bacterium | reverse complement strand
CTCCGCTGGTCTGATTGTAAGCACTCTTGAGCGGCTCTTCGGCGGCTTCGACGAGATTGTGCAACACCACGGTCTGGAGAAGCTCAAGACCATCGGTGATGGCTACATGTACGCTGGCGGGCTGTTTGAAGAGGGTAATCAGGTAGAGCAATCGGTGCTGGCGGCGCAGGAGATCATCGCCTTTGTTAAACGGGAAACCCGGAAGCTGAAAGAACAGACTGGCTTTGAGTGGTCTCTGCGAATCGGCATTCACACCGGCTCGACTATCACCGGGATTATCGGTAAATGGCGATTCCTCTACGATGTCTGGGGCAATACGGTGAACATCGCCGCCCGGATGGAGGCCGCCAGCGAGTCGAACCGCATCAACGTCTCCAAGCTGGTTCACGACGAGCTTCAAAGCAGGTTCGACTTTGAATACCGGGGCGTTTTACCGATTAAGAACCTCCAGCCCATCGAGATGTTCTTTGTTTTGCAAGGTAAGTCATAAAAGGGCGAACACAAGGTTCGCCCCTACAAAAAACTACGATTGAGAGCGACCAGCGGGAGCGTGTACGCGGGAGTCAGCGCAATCTATTCAACTGCTCCGGTCGCGAAGCTGTGATCCAACGCACTGCGTTGGCAGAGAGGACACTATGAACCTTGCCCTTAGCATTATAATTACGTATTTGTGGGGAGCCATACCCTGGAGCTGGATCATTGCGCGAATCGCGAAGGGAATTGACCTGCGCAAGGAAGGTTCGCTCAACGTCGGCGGAACCAACGTGCTGCGAACCTGCGGCAAGGTTGCCGGCGGCTTTGCCTACGTTGCCGATGGTTTGAAGGGGTTTCTGCCGGTCATCATCCTGCCAGCATTGCTACCTGTAGCATTTCTTCACCCAACTATCTACAGTGGGGTGATTGCCACGATGGCGATTATCGGTCATATGTTCACCCCGTACCTGGGCTTCAAGGGCGGTAAGGGCGCAATGACCGGAGTCGGGGCAGTCATCGCGATGGCACCCTGGATCGGAATCAGCGCGCTGGGGGTATTCGGGATGGTGATGATCTTCACCCGCATCGTCTCCGTCGGTACGATGTTGACCTCGGCTTCTTTCCCGGTGCTGGTGGTGATCTTTGGACTCTTTCGTGGTGAGATTGACCTCTACCTGCTGGGCTTTGCCGTGCTGACGGCAGCACTGGTAATCTCTCGCCACGGCTCTAACCTCCGACGGCTGAAAGCGGGGACAGAAAAGCCACCGTTGAAGGGTAAGAAGGGCAAGGAAGCGGAGAAGAGCGAAGAATAAATTGAAAGGGGGAATGCGATGCGCCAATACAGTCTGGCACAGATCGAGCGGATTACCGGAATCCGTGCCTCGGTAGCCGCCTATTGGATTCGGGAGTTCCCGTCCCTCGGCGATAGCGTTACCGAAACGGATAATGGACAGCTCCTGAGCATGAGCGGGATAGAGCAGCTCCTCCGCCTGCGCCTGTTGCTGGTGGAGCAGCAGTTCACCCTGAGCGGCGCGCGCCGCCAGCTGGAGCGGGAGGCTGGCTCTTCCCCGAATGAAGAAGACAGCCGCCAGAAGCTCTTCAAGCTACGAGATGAACTGGTTAACCTGCGGGATATCCTCGAAGAAACCCCCGACGAAGCGACAGACCAGTCCCAATGAATCTCTTCACCAAATACCTCGCCCTGGATCGTGTGATAACCCCGCTGCGGGTTGGCGATAAAGAATCCGCCCTGCGCGAAATGAGCATCCTTGTTGCCGGGAATGACCTGTCCGCCGAGGAGGTCTTTCGTGGTATGCTGCATCGTGAAGAAGAGATTACAACGGGGGTAGGCTATGGGATTGCGATTCCCCACTATCGTCACGAGGGCAAGCTCGATCTGCGCGTTGCCCTGGGGGTTCCCGTCTATCCGTTGCAATGGGAAAGCTTTGACAATCGCCCGGTGTGCCTGATCTTTGCCATCCTCGGTTCGTCGGAGGAGAAACAGGAGATGCTGGAGCTGTTTTCCCAACTGATGGGACATTTGCGAAGCTCTGAGCTGCGCCAGCAATTGATAGATGCGCCTGACCCGGAGGCACTCTTCCAGATTCTTGAAGCAATCACCCCCGACGCAGATCCCACACCATAAAGATAGAAATCAGAGGTGATCTAATCGTGTTAAGCATCGCGCGCAGGCTGATTGACAAGGGCGAGATAACCTCCTCCGAACTGGAGCAGGTCGTCGCCTATCGGGCTGATCATGACCTCAGCTTCGTTGATGCCGTCCTCGATCTGGGAATCCTCGATGAGCAGACCCTGGCGGCGGAACTGGCGCAGCATCACGACCTGGCTCTGGTGGACATCGTGGGGCTGGAGATTGACTCCGAGCTGCTGCGGCGGGTTCCGGCAGAGATAGCCCGGAAGCATACTCTTCTGCCGCTCAAGCGACGGGGCAATCGCCTGGCAATGGCGATGTACGACCCCGATGATCTGGCAGCGATTGACGCAGTCAGCTTCGCCACCGACTTTGACGTGCAGCCGGTGGTCTGCGAGCGTGGAGCCATCAAGCAGGCGGTGGAGACCTTCTACGCCGTTCAGCCCCCGCCGGTCAAAACTGCCTCTGCGCCAACTTCACCACCACCAACAACCCCGAAGCCCTCAAGCCCGCCAGAGGTGAAGGCTCCGACCGTGGAAGCCAGCGGCTCGAAGATTGCCCTGCCTGACTCAACCGACGAAGCCCCCATCGTAGCATTTGTGAATAACCTGATTGACGATGCCAGCAGGCACAACTCCTCGGACATCCACCTGGAGCATTACGCCGAGCGGTTCCGCATTCGCTATCGAGTGGACGGAATGCTCCACGAGGTGCTTTCGCCACCGGCGAAGTATCGCGATGCCATCGTCAGCCGCCTGAAGATTATGGCGGGGATGGATATCGCCGAGCGTCGCCTGCCCCAGGACGGCGCAATCCGCTTCGAGAATCAGGGCAACGCCCTCGATGTTCGTGTATCGACCACACCAACGATCTACGGCGAGAAGCTGGTGCTGCGGCTGCTGGATAAGTCGAACATTAACTTCACCCTGGAGCAGCTCGGCTTCGAGGTCGAGCAGCTGGGGCTGTTCAAGAAAACCCTCGCCTCGCACAACGGCGTTATTCTGGTTACCGGACCGACGGGATCCGGTAAAACCACCACCCTCTACTCTGCCATCCGCACGCTGAACGACCCCAAACGTAACATCATGACCGTCGAGGAACCGGTGGAGTACGACATCGACGGCATTAATCAGGTCAACGCCAATCCGGAGATCGGGCTGACCTTCGCCCGCGCCCTGCGCAGCTTCCTGCGGCAGGATCCCGACGTGATTCTGGTTGGCGAGGTTCGCGATGCGGAGACGGCGAACATCTGTATCCAGGCGGCACTGACCGGGCATCTGGTCTTCTCCACGGTGCATACCAACGATGCCGCAGGGACGATCAACCGCCTGATGAACATGGGGGTGGAGCCGTTCATGCTCTCCGCCAGTTTGAATACCATTGTCGCCCAGCGACTGCTGCGTCGGGTCTGCTCCCACTGCTCCGAACCGGTCTCCTACCCGGCGGAGCTGCTGGCTCGCTTCGGCTTTACCGAATCGCAGATGGAGAGTCTGGCGAGCTTCCGTGGACACGGCTGCCAGCATTGCATGGGGCTGGGTTATCGGGGACAGATCGGCATCTTCGAGATTCTGCCCGTAGATAACCGAATGCGCAGTATGATCGGCGAGCGGGCAGGACTGACGGCGATCCGCCAGCACGCCGAGGAGAGTGGGATGCTCACTCTGTGTCAGTCGGCAATCGCCAAGTTCAAGCGGGGTCAGACCACCCTTGAGGAGATCGAACGGGTTCTGGGCTGAATGGATTAAAAGACCACCAGCGTGGCAACCTTTTCCTCAGGTCTTCGTATAGGGGAAGTGATGTGCGGAGTGATTTGAGAGAACGAGCAAAGCCTTCGGGAAAGCCAGGAGAGAAGATGACGCAAGCTGTTTTACTTATTTGGTTACTCGTTGTCGGAATGCTGTTCATCGCCTGTGATGAGGCTCCACCTGAGAGCGACACTGCCCCTCGCGGCGACCGCTGTGAGATGACGTCTGCCTACTCAGAGGCAAAGGCGGGGGAATGCGGAGCGATGATCTCTGAGGAGGACATTCTCCTCGCCGATCGCTGCACCCTCTGCCACGGCTCGGAACGCTATGAAACCGCCGACCATACCGTGGACGAATGGCTGACTGTTTTGGATGAGATGATCGCCAGGAGCGCGGCTCTTACCGAGATGGAGAAAACCGCCCTCGCTGAACTACTGGCAAAATAGTAGAGACAAAGGTTTCCGTTTAGAAACCCCACAGAACCACCCAATGGAGGATACATGCGCAAGAACCATCTGTTCTATCTGCTGCTGCTCATTGTACTTATCGGCGGCTCGATGCTCATCGCCTGTGATGACGACGGCGCAACCGCTGAAACCGCTGACGAAAACGGCGATGTCTCCTCGGCTGACGACTGCGTCGGTTGCGAAGGCGGCGTTTGCCCGGCACCAATTCCCGAAGAAGATACCAAGACTGGTGAAGAGGCTCCCGTTGAGGACGTCGCTACTGAGTAAGAACCGAAACCGTGCGGGGGCTGTTTACCAATTGCGGTGAGCAGCCTCTTTCCGTACTGCGGGTGGAGGTACTCATGCCCGAACTACCAGAGGTCGAAACCATCGTTCGCCAGCTTCGCCCCAAACTGGCTGGGCAACGACTGCTGTTGGTGGAGCTGCTCGATGACAAGCTCTCCCTGCCTGTAGGTGAAGAGATGGTCGGCTCAACCGTCGTGGTGGTGGAACGGCTGGGCAAGCAGATCGCCCTGAATCTGCGGACGACCGACGGAAACCGCTGGCTGGTCTTTCATTTGCGGATGACCGGCTCGCTCATTTGGTCAGCGGGCAACAAGCCCGTCGAGCAGAAGCATCTTCGCGCGATACTGAGCTTTGAAAAGGGAAAGCTGCTCTTCTACGATCTCCGCCGCTTCGGCACCATTATTCTGGGCAACAGTCGAGATGAGGTCAGCCCAAAGGGACTCGAACCACTCTCATCGGGGTTCACCCCGGAACGGCTGGGTTCGCTCATCGCAAACTCCCGCCAGGTACTCAAGAGCTGGCTGCTACGCCAGGATCGCCTCGTCGGTATCGGCAATATCTACGCCTCGGAGATTCCCTTCACCGCCCGCCTCTCGCCTCATCGACCGGTCAACTCCCTCTCCATCAACGAACTGCGGCAACTTCACCGCGCCATTGTCAGCGTGCTGGAGCTATCGATCGAGCATCGCGGCACAACCTTCTCCGACTATCGGGACTCCACTGGAAAGAAGGGTGGCTTTCAGAAGCTCCTCCGGGTCTATGGTCGTGATGGCAAGCCCTGCCCCAGCTGCGGAACCATCATCCAACGCACCGTCATAGGTCAACGCTCCACCTACTTCTGCCCCACCTGTCAGCCAGCAGGTTAAATAGGTTGATGCGAGATAACTGTTGTTTAAATCTCCCGCGAAGATAGTCTTCGACCCCTACGTTGAGATCAACATCATCGAGAGACCTGTTGCTAAATTGATACCCTTTCTCATGCCGAATTACCATATTTTCCAGTTGACATTGTGGGGATAATGTTGCTATACTTTTTTTGTCAACGGTGGCACAATTGTATGGTTAACTTTAGCTGTCCAACCATCCACAAGACCATCGGATACAATTAACACCGACACAGGAGACGACAATGAAGAACTTCACCTCTGTGGACGACGCCCTGGACTTTGCGATTATCAACGAACAGGGTGCCCACGACTTCTATATGCATCTGGCAGGTAAGATGAAGAAGCCAGAGATGGCAAAGGTCTTTGAGGAGTTCGCCGCCGAAGAGCTGGGACACAAGGCCGCTCTGGAGAACGTCAAAAAGGGTGGCGACTTCAATACCGCCGAGGAGTACGTCCTCGACCTGAAGATCGCCGACTACGTGGTCCGGGTGGACGAAAACGCCGAGGATCTGGATTATCAGCATGCCCTCATCCTTGCCATGAAGCGCGAGAAGGCCGCCTATCGGCTCTACACCAAACTGGCAGCCGGGGTAGAGACCGAGAAGCTCCGCAAGCTCTTTACCTCTATGGCGCAGGAAGAGGCAAAGCACAAGCTGCGCTTCGAGATCGAGTACGACGATAACTACCTGACCAGCAAGAACTAACCCTGAAGCACAAACAATCCTCAAACCAACAACAGGAGACACAATGGCTAATCAACGGGAAGTTTACAAGTGCGTACACTGCGGTAACATCGTCGAGGTTCTTCACGGTGGTGGCGGAACCCTCGTCTGCTGTGGCGAAGATATGAAGCTGATGGACGAGAAGACCGCCGACAGCGCGACCGAGAAGCACGTCCCCATCGTCGAGAAGTTCGACGGCGGATTCAAGGTCATCGTCGGCAGCACCGCTCACCCGATGACCGACGAACACTACATCGAGTGGATCCAGCTCCTGGTCGGCGACGGACGCAGCCAGCGGCTGTACCTGAAACCCGGCGACAAGTCCGAGGCATACTTCCTCTGTGGTGGAGAAACCGCCAAAGCCCGGAGCTATTGCAACAAGCACGAACTCTGGAAAAGCTAAGCAGCGCAAAGGGGCGAACTCTAAGCATCCGCAAGGTTTTACGTAGGGGCCGACCTTTAGGTCGGCCCGCCGGGGTTCGTCCCACGGGGCTGGGGTAAGAGGCGGGCGAACACAAGGTTCGCCCCTACGAAGGTATTCTAAACATTCGCAAGGTTTTACGTAGGGGCATATTGAATGCACCTCTTTCAGCCAACCACGATAGCTTCAAACAGGAGAACAGCATGCTGAAACCAAAGATGGAAAAGCTCTTCAACGAGCAGATCAACAAAGAGCTTTACTCCGCCTACCTCTATCAGTCGATGGCGGCTTACTTCGAGAGCATCAACCTTCCCGGCTTCGCCCACTGGATGGATAGTCAGTGCCAGGAGGAACAGGTCCACGCCATGAAGATGTACCGCTACGTCAACGAACGTGGCGGACGGGTCATCCTGGAGGCCATCGACAAACCCCAGTCAAAGTGGGATTCACCCATCGCAGTGGCAGAGCATGTTTACGAACACGAGTGCTACGTTACCGAGCTGATCAACAAGCTCTACGACGCGGCAATCGAGGTGAGCGACCACGCCTCCAAGCAGTTCCTGAACTGGTTCGTCGAGGAGCAGGTGGAGGAAGAATCGAGTGCCGACGAGATCGTCCAGAAGCTCCGCCTGATCGACGGCAACGGTCACGGGCTGATGATGGTTGATCGGGAGATGGCGGTGCGCCTGCTGATCTCGCCGGAGATTGCCGGGCATACGGTTGAAGAGTAGCCGTCTCAGGCAAGCGAGTTCTAAATCTACCGAAAGGATAACAATGGCTGTGCCTCGCTTCACTATCGACGAAGTCTTCGAGATGGCCGAGCAGATTGAGCGCAACGGTGCCAACTTCTATCGCGCGGCCGCCGAGGGCTTTGACGACGAAAAACTAAAGGACTGGCTGCTGAAGCTTGCCAAAATGGAAGAACAGCACGAAAAGGTTTTTCAAAAACTGCGCGCCGAGGTTGTTACAAAAGCTGACCAAAAGCCAATCGTTTTCGATCCTCAGGACGAAAACGTGCTTTACCTGCGGGCGTTAGCAAGTGGCAAGGTTTTTGATGTAAATGAAGACCCGGCAGGCAAGCTCACTGGCAAAGAAGAGCTGGCTGAGATTTTGAAAATCGCCATGGGGCTTGAGCGCGACTCCATCATCTTCTACGTCGGGATGAAGGCGGTCATCCCCCCAAACCGGGGACAGGACAAGGTTGACTGGATCATTAATGAGGAGATGAAGCACATCGCCCTCCTCTATATGGCAAGTTAGCCCGCAGCTACTCTGGACGACAAAGGGGACAGCAAACGCTGTCCCTTGTTTTGTAAAAAAATGTTCGCAGGGACGTATCGTGTGTCCACACTCTGTTTTTCCGACCCTACAACATCAACACCCGCCAAATGTTCAGTGGTTTCGTTGCACAATGTTCCCATCGTAGATTCAAGGTTCGTTGAGAACAGCCCCCCTCCCTTAATCCCTCCCCCCAGTGGGGGGAGGGTAAATATTTTACGCAGCCTCAGAATTGCAAAAGGGCGAAGACAAGCTTCGCCCCTACGGTGAGTTATCTGAGAATCTCTTTAGAGGTTAGCCTTGATCTGTCCCCAGGTGGTTTCTTCGATGTTGGTATCGTGATTCTCTTCGGCACCGACTGAGGAGACCGGCATGGGGTCGGTCCATTTGCGGAGCAGGATGTTGTCGAGTGAGTGATAGTTGGTTACTCCACCGGTTCCGGCACCAAAACCAAACCCGGTGTTAGAGGTATCCGGTGAGGCAACGGTGTAGCTGAGCAGTGGGGAGGTGCCGCCATCAAGGTAGAAGTCCATCGCGCCGTCAACCCAGGTAACAACTACCGAGTGCCACGCAGAGTCGTCCACCCGTCCGTCATCCACATAGACCAGGTGCGTATCCACGTTATGCTCGATAAATGCAATATGCTCGGCAGAGGTATCGTTGTAGTTACTGTTGTTGTGTCCGTCGAACTCAAGACCGTAGCCGGTGATGCTGGTGTGGTTTCGGTTGATAAAGCCCATTCCGCCGCCGTAGTAGAAAGAGCCATCGGCATAGCCCGAGGTATCTTTGTAGAACATGGCTGAGATGCCGTCGGCACCGGTACCACCGCCGATGTAGTAGTCAAAGCTCAACAGCCAGCTGTTTGTGGTCAGATCATAGGGCGCAAAGATAGCCGCGGCCTTGATCTTCGTTGGTGTAGTCAGAGCCAGCCAGCCGCTGGGATCCCATACAGCCTCATTGGCGGTATCGCTGTCATAGCGATAGACATCCCAGGTGCTGTTTGGGTCAGAGGAGAAATCGTCTTCAAACTCCACATAGGCACTGCGGTTGCTTTCGGAGCTGGCGGCAGCGTTGCCGTAGTAAGCAAAGACTGAAGCGGTGCCGTTAGCCGGAATGCTGGGGACGCGCACCCAGACGGTAGCCTCCGAACCCCCGGTGTAGCTCTCGATCCAATATCCGAGCGCGGTCGCGTGGTCATCGGCAATGAAGCGAAGGTCGGCAAGGTCGTTATCCATGTCGCTGTCGTATGGCAGGGTCAGCGGCACGGGGAAGTCGCTCAACACCAAGGAGTTAGAGCTGTTATCCACGGTGATCTCCGCCCGGCGGGTCCAGTCGTGATCCCACCAGGGTTCTGTCATGGGGATGGGATTAGTAGCCAGACTGATCGGAGCCGCCAGGGAAGCAGCGAAGGTAACGAGCATGATGATCAGGATGGTTTTGCGTAGCATGGTTTCTCCTTCGGTGTACGTGCGAGTTACGTTTAGTGAAATGGAGTATGCTAAGAGCCACTCTCCACCCTAGCAGTATTATGCACATAGCGTCAGCGTGTCAAGGGACAGGTTTGTTTTTTACGCTTTGGCTGTATTGACAAAGGGCGCAGCACGCTGCGCCCCTACGGTACGAATTCTAAATATTCTTCAGGTTTCCGACCAAAGGTCGGTACTGTGATGCAACGCACTGCGTTGCCAGCGCACTGCGCTGCTACATTGCTTTGATCTGTCCCCAGGTGGTTTCTTCGATGGCAGCGTCCCGGGCGACTTCGGCACCGTAGCTGGTGGTCGGCTCGATGGCGGTGAACTTACGGCGTTCGTAGTGACAGGTTAGCTCATCAGCACTCAGGGAACGGCTGTAAATTGCCAGCTCGTCAATGATCCCCCCGAAGGCTTGATAGGCCTCAAAGCCTCCGCCGACATTATCCTGATCCTGAGCAATAATCAAACCGCCGGAATCAACGGTCAACGCTCCGCTGGGCAGGCTTCCTGTACCGACCAGAGTGGCATCAATGTAACAGTCCACGCTTCCGTCACTATGCCGTACCATGGCGATGTGATGCCAAACATCGTCGTTAAAGGCGGAACCTGCACTGAAGTTTGAACCCTTGATGTAGGGGTTGAAACTTTCCTGAGAATAGATGAGATACTCGTTGTGCTGACCGGAGTTAGCAGAGGAGAGGATACCATCCTGGTTGTCGGTGGTGTTTATCCAAAACTCGGTGGTAACCTCGTCGGCACCGTTCAGGGCAGCATGATTGATGCTGATGTAGCCATCGGTTGCATCAAAGCCCAGGGCAGAGCCAGTGGCAAAGGTCTGACCAGTCCCAGCCCAGTTACCGCCATCGCTGGCTTCCCAGGTGTAGCCTGTTCCGCTCAGAACGCCACTGTTACCGTTTCCAGAGCTATCAGCAACGGTGGTTCCACTTCCTGCATCCATGCTCCAGATACCGCCAAAGACACCGCCGGCTTCATCCCAGGTCAGCTTCTGCATGGTGTTGTCAAAGCTGCTCTGGCTGGTTGCCGAGGCGTTGCTGTAGTAGATATAAACTGTTGCGGTGCTGTTTGCCGGAACCAGAGGAACCCTGAACCAGACCGTAGCAGAGGTTGAAACCGTATAACTCTCGATCCAGTAGGGAATCACCGTGGTATGGTCATCGGCAATGAAACGGATGTCGTTGAAGTCAGCATCCATGTCGCTGTCGTAGGTAACCTCGGTCTGTACCTGATAGTTGATCAGCGAGTCCGAGTTGGTGGAGTTATCCACGGTAATCGCCATTCGATACCAGAAGTCCTCGTTCCACCACGGCTCGGTCAGGGGTACTGAACCTCCCGAATTGATCGCAGGAGCGA
>JAIOSI010000177.1 GCA_021107695.1 bacterium | reverse complement strand
TCAAGGCAGCATGATGCTGCGCTCAGAGCTGGCACTTCGTGCCAGAACACCCTGGGCAAGTGCTGATTGCTCCAGCTCCGCAAGAACTGTAGGGGCGTAGCGTGCTGAGCCCTTCGTTAATCAGCTCCTCACCCCAGCCCTGTGGACGAGTTCCTGCCCAGAGGGGAAGCAATCAACGGGAGCGAAAGACCAATAAATGGCAGATGGTTTCGCTGCGCAATGTCCCTGTTACAGGGGTACACAGCGCATGCGTTCTTCCTGATATTCAGTGCAGGTTTCGTAGCCATACCACCATGCAACAGCTTTGAAATCAACCAGTTAGCAAAATAGCACATTTGAAGTGTTTTTTGTGCCTTATTTCTGGAAAACGGAGAAGTATCCTGCTATAGTGCCGTCGAGTTGAGGGGGACAATTCGGTCTCTCTTACGAAGAGCAAGTAACCTAAAGGGAGAGTTATGCGTACGCTCACCGTTCTGCTGTTCGCTTTAGTGCTGACAGCTTCCGCCGCTACCGTTACCTTTCAACCAGACCCCAGTCTGGGGAAGGATGCCCACGTTTTCAGCCTCACTCCAGACAGTAACCACGGGGATCTTTCATTTTGCAACTGGGGAACAGTGGCTGGGTACTGGTATACAACCTACATTGAGTTTACCGAGCTAAACGATTTCCAGTACCAGGGAGCAACGGTTTATAGCGCCACCCTGTTCCTGTACGTTCGTGCGTGGAGCGGAGATTCGTCTAACCAGTTTGTGGGTGCCGCCGTCCACTCCTACTGGGATGAAGACACAATTACCTGGAACAATAGACCGGGTCCTATATCCGGTTCTGGCACGTATCACAATTATCCCGCTGCTGATGGTTGGATGTCGGTGGATATCACAGACTGGGTACGGAATTGGCTCGATGGTACGTGGACGAACAATGGATTTTATTTCCGTGTCCACAGTGGCGGCGATGGCCAGTGGAACTCCGTACGCTCCAGCGACTATACAACCGATCCCTCCCTGCGCCCGGCATTGGTGATGAGTTACTCCGGCGTAGCGGTGGAAGAAGCCACCTGGGGGCAGATAAAAGCGGGGATATAGGCAGACAATCCGATAGGTTTTAACGATGCAGGGTGCAGCGTGCTGCACCCTTTTTTTCAATCTGCCCCCCTTCCCGACCTTCCCCCCAATGGGGGGAAGGAGAACCCCATGCATATTCAGGGGAGGCACGGGGGAAAGGGGGCAAGGGGAAACGACCAGCGGGAGCGGTCAAACGCGGGAGTAGTCATAATGTCAGGTTAACTGTCAGCCGCGAAGCTCGGTGTGGTCGCTACCACCTAGAAGTAGTAGCGGATTGCGATGCCGCCGGAGATGTCTAGTCCGATACCGGGAAGGATAGTTAGTCCCAGACCCAGCTCGGCTGCGGCTCCGAGCTGTCCGCCGAGGAAGAGGTATTCTACGCCGACCAGCCCACGTCCGGCAAGGTGGAAGCTGGTTGCATCGGGGTAGTCCTTCGTGAACCTGCCGCCGCTCCAAATGCCCAGCCGTCCGCCAACACCCAGATAGGGTCGCCAGGGCAGGGTTATCCACGGCTGGTGGAAGAGGAAGTCAACGCCGCCGTTGATACCGTTCATCCCCAGAGACCAGCCGAGGTGGAAGGCAAGAGCGTTGCCGGGGGTCATGTTCCACTTGGCGGAAAGAGCGGTCGGCTCGCCGAAGATGGCTCCCGCGCCGAAGGAGCGTACACCGACGAAGGAACCTTCGGGAACCGCGGCGGAGAGGCTGACCACCAGAGAGAGGAGCAAAAGCAGAGAGAGCGTTCTCATCGAAACACCTCGCGAAGTTAACAGGAAACGAGCATTGCCACCCGCCAAATTATGCTACGATTTTACCCGCACGTCAAAGGGGTAAATCTGAGTTTGCCGCTTTTGGGGATACACAAAGGGCGAAGACAAGCTTCGCCCCTGCGATGTTATCCAGGTTATTGTGTATCAATTCGTTACGATGCTGCGGCAAGTTCCTTTTCGTGCTTTTTGATTAGTGAATCCAGCGTGCCGCTGACGAAGAAGCCGATCCGGCGTTCCAGTGCCTCCAGATCGTTATCGTTGATGATGACGTAGTGCGCCTTCTCGGACTTCTTGTTGGGGTTCAGCTGACTCGCCATCCGCTTGCGGGCATCCGGCTCGTTGAGACTGAGTGCGTCCATCAGCCGGCGGAGCTGTAGCCCCTGCGCGGCGCGGACGACGACGATGTAGTCCAGCTCCTTCTCGATTTCCCACTCGTAGATCAGTGCGGCATCGAGGATGAAGATGTCCTCGGATTCCCGCTCTCTGGCCTCGGCGATAGCCGCTTTGATCTGTTCAACCAGCGTCGGATGAACGATGGCGTTGTACTGCTCGCGGAGTTCGCGGTCGGCGAAGATTCTATTGGCAATGGCGGGACGGCTGAGTTCGCCGTCTTCACCCAGAACCTCTTCGCCCAGCAGCTTCACAATCGCCTGCTTGATTTCCCCGTCGCGAAGCAGCTCATGACCGAGTTTGTCGGCGTTGAGAATCTCCAGCCTCGCCTGCTCGGCGAAGAGTTTCAGGGCGGTACTCTTTCCGGCGGCCATTCCACCGGTCCATCCAATAGTCAGCAACTTGATTCCTCCAAAAGCTTAAAGTAAGCAACCAACGGGAGACAGCTTAAAGCTGTACAT
>JAIOSI010000245.1 GCA_021107695.1 bacterium | reverse complement strand
TTGGCAGCTTGAAGCTGGACACAGACTCGCGGCTACAAAATAGCCTGTTGACGTTAGTTGCCACGTTCGGTGTCATCTAAGCCGGACTGCCCGTTGGCAGCTTGAAGCTGGACACAGACTCGCGGCTACAAAATAGCCGAACAACGGTTATCCCCGCGTTTTATCGCTCCCGCTGGTCGCTACCTTCATCCCATATTCTTTGCCTTAAGAGCAGCGAACGAAGGGAGCGGGCAAGCTCAAAGTGTGTAGGGGCGTATTGCAATACGCCCCTACAGATGGCACTGCGTTGTTTAGCAACCACTGCAAAGTATTCACCAGTTAGCTCTGTTATTCTATCCGGCGAAGCATGGGGGCAACGGGTGTCCTCATGGCAAAAGGAGACAGCATGTCTGCAATCAAGATTGTCGAACTCCCGCCGCAGAAGGCGGCTTACTTCCGTTCTACAAAAGGTTACGAGCAAGAGGGCATCCACGGTGCCTTCGATCGTCTCAACAAGCATCTGTCCAAAAATCCGCCCGGTGAATCACTCGAAGTCCTCGGTTTGGGCTGGGATGACCCGGAGAGCACCCCGCTGGATAAGTGCCGCTACGACGCTGCGTTCACCTTCACTGGCGAGACTCCGGCAGGTACCGACGGCACTCACGAACTCCCTGGCGGAACCTTTGCCCACTATCGCTATGTGGGTCCCTACGACAAAATGGGTGAGGCCTTCAAGGAGGCACACCAACTCATTGCCGAGGACACAACCATAAAGTTACGCTCCGATGTCTGCATAGATAACTACCGCAACGATCCGGCGAGTACCCCACCAGAAGAGCTGATCACCGACATCTACCTGCCAGTGAAAAAAGTATAAGCATATCGCAATCAAGAGGGATGAAATGCCCGTTTCTCCGGATACCAATCGTGAATACGAGCGGCGGCTCAATCGGGTGCTGGAGCATCTCTGGTATCATCCTGACGACGAAAACAACCTGGAGAAACTGGCGGAGATTGCCTGCTTCTCCAGGTTTCACTTTCATCGCATCTTCCACTCCCTGGTCGGCGAGCCAGTGGGGGTTTACGTCCGGCAGCTTCGGCTCAGACAAGCTGCCTATCGGCTGGTTTACAATTCTTCCTCCGTAACCGAGATTGCCCTGGATGCTGGTTTCGACTCCCCGGCAGCTTTCAGCCGCGCCTTCTCTCGCCAGTTCGGTGAAAGCCCCTCACGTTTTCGTAAACGGGGCAAGGCTCTCACGGAACAGTATCGGCAACCTCCCAGAGTTAGCCTTGAACAACAAGTGAAACAGCCGATGCAAGGAGTTGAGCTGGTTACTCTGGAGCCGATGACCGTTGCCTACGTCCGCTCGGAGCAGGGCTATTTGCAAGAAGGTGTCAGTGCAGCTTTTGAGCGTTTGATGGAGTTCAGCTACGCTCAGAATAAGCTACCATCCGGCGAACCGCTCTTCATCGGCATTTCTTGGGATGATTCACAAATAATCAGCCCGGGGGAATGTCGCTTTGAGGCAGCCGTGATGGTACACCCGGATGCTCAACCAGCGGGTGGAGTGGGCGTTCGACGGCTAACCGGCGGTCTCTTTGCTCGCTACCGCCACTTTGGATCCTACAGTGGATTGAGCAACACCTACGCCCGACTAATCAGGGAGTGGCTGGTGGATCCACCGTATCTGATGCGGAACGAGCCAACCCGTGAGTATTACCGTAACAACCCCGACTCCACACCACCCGAAGACCTGCTGACCGAGATACACCTGCCGATTAAGCGACTCTGAGCTGAAAATCAAAACCGAGATGAACTCCATCGTCTCGGTTTCATTGTAGTAACAGCTACTGGCTTGTGCTATGCTGACTGCCCTTGGATACCTTACGAAAGTAGATTCAGATGGATGACAAGCTAAAAGCTAACCGGGAGAACTGGGACGAGCGGGTACCGCTCCACGCCGCCTCATCGTTCTACGATGTCGAGGGCTTCAAGGCGGGGCGGATGACTCTCGACTCACTGGAAACCGGCGAGCTGGGCGACGTAACTGGAAAAACCCTCCTGCACCTTCAGTGCCACTTCGGGCTGGGGACGCTCTCTTGGGCGCGACTGGGGGCAATCGCCACCGGGATGGACTTCTCCGCAAAGGGGATTGCGCTGGCGCGGAAACTTGCTGAGGAGCTAAACCTCCCAGCCAAGTTCATCTGCTCCGACCTCTACGACCTGCCCAACCAGCTGGACGAACGCTTCGACATCGTCTTTACCTCCTACGGCGTGCTGACCTGGCTGCCCGATCTCAAAGGCTGGGCAAGGGTGGTCGCTCGCTTCCTCAAGCCCGGTGGGACATTTTTCATCGCCGAGATCCATCCCTTTGCCATGACCCTCCTCGACGAAGAGGTAACCGAACTCCGCTTCCACTATCCTTACTTTCAGAAGGGGTCGATGCGCTTTGATGATCTCGGCTCCTACGCTACCGAGCGTACCGACACCAGGAACAACACAACCTACGAGTGGATGTACCCCCTCGGCGAGGTCGTAACTGCTCTCATCGAAGCAGGGCTGCGCGTCGAGACGCTGCGGGAGTTCCCCCAGTGCTGCTACCAGATGCTACCCTTCATGGTGCAGGGCGAGGACGGTTTCTGGTATCTGCCGGAGAATCGAGACGCCCTGCCCTTTACCTTCACGATTAAGGCGACACTACCGGAGTAACAACCATCGGAGCTTTCATGATGACGGCTGAAGCTATCTTTCAGTACATGTTGGAAACCTATTCCGGTACAATTCAGAATACCAACTGGGGAGAGCGGGGCATCTTCTACAATCCTGAGCTACTGTTGAAGAAGGGAACCTACCTGCTTTCCGCCAAAGAGAAGCAGGGGAAGAGCGACAGCTCCTCGAAGCTCGACCGTGAGGGTGTCTGGCGGCTGAACTTCGGTGTGTCCAAACCAACCTATCAACAAATGTTTGGCGAGCTGCCCGCCAAACCCGGAGCAGGCGGTGTTGTTGATACTGGGCATGACTTCAGCCGACTCGATGTCGTGATGCCCCATCCGGTTTATGCCTGGGGAGCCTGGCTCTGCATCCTCAATCCCAGCGAAGATAGCTTTGACAAGCTGAAGCCGCTCTTTAAGGAGTCCTACGAACTGGCAGTCGAGCGTTATAACAAGCGGATGAAGAAGTAGCAGGGTTAATGCCCCTTTCCACCGAAACTGGAATCCACAACCAGCCCAAACCCGGAGAAATAAAATGCGCAGATTCACCATACTCGCCCTGATGGTTATCATCACTGTCCCTGCCTTTGGCTACGGCAGCAAAATGCTCAACGACGATATCTACGTTGACACCTTCTATGATACATATACTCTGGAAGATGAAACCGAGCTTGCCCAGGCGTTTGATGATTACAACATCACTGCGGAGGAGTTTGAGACATACACTGAGGAACTCATTAAAGACACGCACGCGCAGACGCAGTATCAGAGGCGATCAGCGAGAAAGATGCCTTCGCTGGTATGGCGTTCGGTCTTGTAGTCGCTTTTAGTGACTGGGATGATGAATACTG